>DATMIN010000652.1:0-3242 GCA_035554275.1 Burkholderiaceae bacterium | reverse complement strand
GGGGAACGGGTTGAACGGGATCAGGTTGAACTTGCAGGCCACATCGGCCTGCGCCACCAGCGCGAGCAGCGCGCGCGCCTGCTCGTCGCTGTCGTTGATGCCGTCGAGCATGCAGTACTCGAAGGTGATGAAGTCACGCGGTGCGCGCTCGAGGTAGCGCCGGCATTCGGCGAGCAGCTCGGCGAGCGGGTACTTGCGGTTCAGCGGCACGAGGTCGTCGCGCAGCGCGTCGGTCGGCGCGTGCAGCGAGACGGCGAGCGCGACCGGGCAATCGCCGCGCAGCCGCTCGATCATCGGCACCACGCCCGACGTCGAGACCGTGACGCGGCGCCGCGACAGGCCGTAGCCGTGGTCGTCGAGCATCATGCGCAGCGCCGGCAGCAGCGCCGAATAGTTCTGCAACGGCTCGCCCATGCCCATCATCACGACGTTGGTGATGACACGCTCGCCAGGGAGGTGCCCGAGCCGCGCACGCAGGTGATGCTCGGCGAACCAGAGCTGGCCGATGATCTCGGCCGTCGTGAGGTTGCGGCTGAAGCCCTGGTGGCCGGTCGAGCAGAAGCGGCAACCGACCGCGCAGCCGGCCTGCGACGAGATGCACAGCGTGCCGCGATCGTCTTCCGGGATGAACACGGTCTCGACCGCGTTGCCGGCGCCCACATCGAACAGCCACTTGATCGTGCCGTCGCTCGACGCCTGCTCGCTGAGCAGCGGCAACGCGGCGATCGTGGCCTGGCCGGCGAGCTTGTCGCGCAGCGACTTGGCCAGATCGGACATCTGCGCGAAATCGTGTGCGCCCTTTTGATGGATCCAGCGGAACAGCTGCGTCGCGCGGAAGCGCTTCTCGCCGAGCCGCTCGCAAAAAGCGGCCAAGGCGTCGCGGTCGAACTCGAGCAGGTTGGCCACAGTCATGCGAGGGCGCCCCGTGTTGACGGGGCTTCGAGTCTTCAGCGGCTGTAAACGTTCATGCCGGGAAAGAAAAACGCGATCTCGACGGCGGCGGTCTCGGCGGCGTCGGAGCCGTGCACCGCGTTGGCGTCGATGCTGTCGGCGAAGTCGGCGCGGATCGTGCCCTTCTCGGCCTTCTTCGGATCGGTTGCGCCCATCAGGTCGCGGTTCTTCAGGATCGCGCCCTCGCCTTCGAGCGCCTGGATCATCACCGGGCCGGAGATCATGAACTCGACCAGATCCTTGAAGAACGGCCGCGCCTTGTGCACCGCGTAGAACGCCTCGGCCTCGCCGCGCGACAGGTGCGCCATCTTCGCCGCAACGATTTTCAGGCCGGCGGCCTCGAATCGGGCATAGATCTGGCCGATCACGTTCTTGGCGACGGCGTCGGGCTTGATGATCGAGAGCGTGCGCTCGAGGGCCATGTTGTTTTCTCCGAAAGCTGGGCTTGGCAAAGCCTCAGATTGTATCGTGCGGTTGCATCGAGACGATGAACGCGAGGCTCGCCTCAGCGACCGGAGCGGCCACCGCCGAAGCCGCCGCCACCGCCGCGATTGCCGCCGCGCCCACCACCACCGCCACCACCGCCACCGCCCCCACCACCTCCGCCACCTCCGCGGTTCTTGCGGTGGAACGCGTCGGCGCCGAAGACGCCGAGCGAGGTCTGCAGCGGATCGGGCTGCTTCGGCCCGGCGCCCTGGCCGCCGCGCTTCGGCGCGGGCGCGGGCCCGCTGCCGCCGGCACCGAAACCGCCGCCGCCGCCGTTGCGGAAGCCGCGCCCGCCGACGGGGCTGCGCGGATTCGACACGAAGCGCTTGTCGAAGGTCTGCTCGAGCGGATTCGGGATCGACGACGGATCGAAGTCGAGATCCTCGTCGCGCTCGTCACGCGGCTCGTGCTCGCGCGCGACGCTCTCGCGCACAACGTTCTCGCCACCGCCCTGCGGCATCGGCGCGGCGCCATCGCGGCGCGGGCCGCGCTGGCGATCGCGCGGGCCGCGGTCGTTGCGCGGCGGATTCGGGTTCTGGCGCGGCTCGTTGGCGCGCGGGCCTGGCCCCTGCGGCGGGCGCGCACCGCTGTCACCGCTGGCGAGGCGCCGGATCGCGCGCACGTCGCCCTCTTCGAGGTCGACCCACACGCCGCGCTTCAGCCCGAACGGCAGCACCACGGTGCCGTAGCGGATGCGAATCAGCCGGCTCACCGTCAGGCCGACGGTGTCGAACAGCTTGCGCACCTCGCGGTTGCGGCCCTCGGTGATGACAACGCGGTACCAGTGGTTGGCACCATCGCCGCCGCCCTCGGCGATCGACTTGAAGCTCGCCTTCTGGCCCTCGACGTCGACACCCGCCAGCAGGTTCGTCTTGTTCTCTTCGGAAAGCGTGCCCAGCAGCCGCACGGCGTACTCGCGTTCGACGCCGAAGCGCGGGTGCATCAGCTGGTTCGCCAGTTCGCCGGAGTTGGTGAACAGCAGCAGGCCCTCGGTGTTGATGTCGAGCCGCCCGACCGATTGCCACTTGCCCTGCGGCAGCCGCGGCAGGCGGCGGAACACCGTCGGCCGGTTCTGCGGATCGTCGTGCGTGACGATCTCGCCGACCGGCTTGTGGTACGCGATGATGCGCGGCGGCGGCGGCACGATGCGCAGCTTCACCGGCTTGCCGTTGACCTGCACGCGGTCGCCGAACGAGACACGCTGGCCGACATGCGCCGGCTCGCCGTTGACCATCACGTGACCATCGGCGATCAGATCTTCCATGTCGCGGCGCGAGCCGATGCCCGACTGGGCGAGCACCTTGTGCAGCTTCGGCGCGTCGGGCTCGGGCAGCAGCACGCGTTTGGTCTCGTCGCTCGACGCCGCCGCTGCTTCTTCCTCGACAACGACCTCGGGCTCGCCGAGCGTGGTATCGAATTCGCCCGATAGCACCTGTTCGAACAATGCGCCGGCCTGCACCGGCGCGACCGCCGCGGGCGCGGCCGCGTCGCCCTCGGCACGCGGCCCGTCGGCGCGATCGCCGCGCTTGCGGTCGCGGCGGTTGCGACGGCGGCTGCGCGGGGCATCGGCGCCCTCCGTGCCCTCGGCGCTCGACGTAGGCTCGTCGCCCTCATCGCCGCTGCTCGAAGCGCGCGCTTCGTCGCTCACGGGCGCGTCGGCCGGAGCGGGCGTGCCGGTGGTCGACGCCGGCTTCTCCGGCTGAGCCGGCGCAGCGTGCGCCGCGGGTTCGGACGCCGCGCCTTCGGCTGCGGCGACCGGCACCGCAGCGGCGCGGCGCCGCTTCGGTGGCGGCGCGTCCTCGGCG
>DATMIN010000651.1:0-2025 GCA_035554275.1 Burkholderiaceae bacterium | reverse complement strand
GCGTCTTCGCGCCCTTGACGAGACCCGCGAGTTGCTCGGTCTGGGGCACGGGCATCATCAACACGCCCTTGCCTTTGGGGATGAAGACAAACTCCTGGCCCGCCTGCCAACGCTGCTCGTCACGAACCGCCTTGGGAATCGAAATCTGAAACTTCTGCGAGAGTGTCGCGATGGCGGCCACGTTATTTCCCTTCTGGCATCGATGAGGAAGCAGTAAGAATACTCTTCCGCCACCGCGTCAGCGGAACGATTCGTAGCTGAGCGCCCGCGTCGGCTCCAGGCACTGGAACGGCGGGGCCGCGGCCGGCGGCCGCTTCGGCGCCTCGCACGGCGCGAAGAAGTCGGCCGCCGCATCGTTGCGGAACTCGCGCAGGCGCTGCGCAACGTAGCGCGCGTGCTCGGTGTCGCCGGCCTCGTCGAGCGCCTTCGCCCAGGCCAGCAGCAGCCGCGCGTCGAGCAGGTAGTGCGGCGCGCCGAGGAACGCGGGCATCACGTCGGCCGGGTGGTCGGCGGTGGTCGCCGCGGCGTAGTCGGCGTGGTGCGAGAAGAACACGCTGTGGCGGCCGTCGACGATGCGTTGCGCGAGCGGCGCGGCGTCTTCGCCGGGCGCGAAGATCACGACGACGCGCGCGTAATCGGCCAGCGCCCCGGCCGCGCCGAGCGTCAGCAGCAACGCGCCGATCAGCAGCGGCCGCTTCGCACCTGCCGCCCGTGGCAACGCGGCCGTTGCGGCGCGCGGGCCGAGGCCGAGGCCGAACGCGAACGCCGCCGGCAGCAGGAAGTAGGCGTACCACAGTGGGTACTCGAGCAGGCTGTGCACGAGGATCAGCAACACCATCATGAACGCCGCCGAGCGCAGCGTCGCCTGGCCGGGCGGCGCGCCGGCCGCAGCAGCGTCTCGCACCGTGCCGATCAGCGCGATCACCAGCGCGGCCAGCAGCAGCGCGATCACCAGCAGCCCGAGCGGCACGCCGAGCTCGACGAGCAACTGCAGCGGCAGGTTGTGCGTATGGTCGAAGAACGCCACCGGCCGGCCCGGGAACGGCGTCAGCGTCCACGCGAAGTTGAACTCGCCGAAGCCCACGCCGGCCCACGGGTGCATCCGGATCAGCGCCAGCGTGTTCGACCAGATGCCAAGCCGCGAACTCGACACGTCGCCCCGCGTGTTGAAGCGCGTCTCGCCGCCGAACACGTGGTGGCCGTGGTCGGCCCACAGGCCGGTGCCGTACCAGAACACGAAGTAGACGAGCGGCGCCGCCAGCAGCGCGAGGCGCGCGGCGCGCGACAGCCGCCGGTCGAGCACGCCCCACCCGGCGAGCAGCAGCATGCTCAGCGCGCCGGTGCGCGACGCGCTGAGCACGACGACGAACAGGAACAGCGCCGCGAGCGCGAACGCCGCCGCGCGCCGCAGCATGCGCGCCTCGCCGAGCCACAGCGCCGCGACGATCGCCCACAGCAGCAGGCTGCTCAGGTGGTTCGGCTGGCGCATGTTGCCCACCGCGGTGCCGGGGATGGAGCCGGTGGCGATCCAGACACCGTCCGCGACGTTCGGCGCGTAGACCTGGACGATGCCCACCGCGCTGCCCACCGCACCGGCGACGACGAGGCCGATGCAGAAGGCGCGGAAGGCGGGGAGGGCGAGGCCGGCTTGCTGGATGGCCGCCGCTGAAAGGGCGGCGAGCGCGGCGGCGAGGATCATGCCGGCGTTGGATAAGGCCAGCGCCCAGGGCTGATGCGTCCGCAGCGGGGAGGCGAGCGCGGCGAGGAGGGTGATGGCGAAGAAGGCGAGCAGGGCGCGCAGGCCGGGTGGGAGGGTGAACGCGGGTGAATGGGATTTGGTCAGCGAGACGGCCAGCAACAGCAGGAAGCCACCCCAGCCGATGGTCGCGGCAGCCTGGTTGAAGAAGGTGGCGGAGGGCGGGAGGTTGTAGGCGATGAGGGTGGGGAGGTCGCCCTGGCGGCCCTGGCTGAGGTTGAACGAGTAGGGCACCGCGGCCAGGGCCAGCACCCGGCCGTCGGGCCGCT
>DATMIN010000650.1:0-12590 GCA_035554275.1 Burkholderiaceae bacterium | reverse complement strand
GGCGGCCATCGCCGGCGCCGGGGTCGGCGCGGGCACTGCAGCCGCCGATGTGGGTGGCGGCGGCACTTCGTCTTGCCGCGTCATCGGCGGCACCGGGGTGCCGCTGCGCGGCGCGGCCGCGGGTGGCGTGTTGTTGGACGCCAGCGCCAGCGGCGGCGCGCCATTGGCGGCAGCCGGTGTGGTGCTGCCAACCGACTTCATCACCAGCGCGCCAGCCAGTGCGGCGACGGCAAGGCACAGCACCCCGCCGCCGACCCATGCCGCGCGCGGCAGCGTGGCGCGCGGTGGCGAATGGGCCGGGTGGGGGGCGGGGGAATCCATGGCGGCCGAGTTCGTTTCGATGCCGGCATTCTGGCGCAAGTCTCGCGGCCGCGGCGCCTTCCATTCACCAACACCACAAGCTTCCGGGGTTGCTCGGAAAGGGCACGCCACCTGCGAGCAAGGCAAAATCCGGGCTCTTTCGTTACGACACGTCACTCTTCAATGCAGACCGCGAAAGCCACCGGCATCCAGCTCGACATCGCGGCCGATCTGCATAAATGGCGCGCGTTCCTGGCCATCGCCGAACTCGGAAGCCTGACGCGCGCGGCCCTGTTCCTCGACAGCAACCAGTCGCTGCTGAGCCGGCAACTGAACGCGCTCGAACGCGAGTGCGGCGCGCGGCTGTTCAACCGCACCGGCCGCGGCGTCGAGCTGTCGGACGTGGGGCGACGCATTTCGCCGCAGGTGAAGGTCTTGCTGGCCCATGCCGAACAGCTCGAGAGTGAGGTCCGCGGCGAGGCGCGTGAACCGGCCGGCCGTGTGACGCTGGGCTCGCTGCCCTCGGTGTCGAACCCGCTGGTCGGCCGCCTCTTCGCCGACATGCGCGCGCGCCACCCGGGCGTGCGCCTGAAAATCCTCGAAGGTTCGAGCGGCCAGGTCGAAGAATGGCTCGCCGACGCACGCGTGGACATCGCGATCCTGTACCGCTACGGCAGCACGCTGCCGGAAGCCGAGCAATCGTTGGCCACGGTCGACAGTTACCTGATCGGCCCGCGCGGCGACGCGCTGACGGCGCAGCGCGAAGTGCCGCTGAGCGCCTTGCACGAACTGCCTTTCATCCTGCCGAGCGCCCCCAACGGCCTGCGCGCCGCACTCGATGCCCTGGCACGCCAGGAGCACATCACCCTGGCGCCGGTCATCGAGGCCGATTCGCTGCCGCTGATGAAGTCGACGGTCGAGCACGAGTCGCTCTACACGGTGCTGCCGCTTCACGCCGTGTGGCAGGAGGTCGAGGAGGGCCGGCTGCAGGCCGCCAAACTGATGGCCCCTTCGTTACAACGCACGGTCTCGATGGCGATGGCGCGGGCCAAGGGCCCCGCCAAGGCGGTCTCGGCGGTGGCTGCACAGATCGTGCTGATCGTCGAGCAGATGGCGCAGCGCGGCATGTGGCGCACCCGCGAGGCGCCGTGATCGCAAGGCCGTCCATGCCTGCTGCCGCATAGCAGGGTTGGTGCGCCCCGCCCAGGCCGCAGGCTTCGGCGCCGTTAAGCTGGCGGGGCCTTGAACCGAGACGAGAAGCCCATGCCCAGGATCAGCCTGCCGACCCTCGAGACGATGACCGCGGCGCAGCGCGCCGTGCACGACAAGGTCGTCTCCGGCCCGCGCGGCAGGCTGCGCGGGCCGTTGCGCGCGGCCCTGCACAACCCCGAGCTGGCCGAGCGTTGGCAGGCCCTCGGAGAGCTGCTGCGCTATCGCACCACGCTGCCGGCGCGGCTCTCGGAGCTCGCCATACTCGTGACCGGCCGCAGCTGCCGTTCGCCGTTCGAGTGGGACGCGCATCGCATCGAGGCCGAGAAGGCCGGCGTCGAGCCCGAACTCATCGAGGCCTTGCTCGCCGAGCGCCGCCCCGCGCGGCTGACCGAGGACGACGCCACGGTTCTGGACTTCGCGCTCGAACTGAATGCGCACAACTCGGTGTCGGACGCTGTCTACCAACGCGCGCTGGTGCGTTTCGGCGAGCGCACGGTCGTCGAGCTGACCGCGCTGGTGGGCTACTACACCATGGTCGCGATGACCCTGAACGCGCACGAGATCCCGCTCGACGCGGGGGTCGCGCCGGCCTTTCCATGGCCGCAGCACGCGGGGATGCCGTGAGCAGCGCCGCGAGCGATGCGCCGGCACGCGGCTGGGACTGCCACGCCCACGTCTTCGGCCCCTACGCGCGGTTTGCGCTGTCTGCCGCTCGCAGCTACACACCCCCCGAGGCCCCGATCGAAGACTACCTGGGGCTGCTGGCGCGGTTGCGGCTGGCGCATGGCCTGCTCGTGCAACCGAGCGCGTATGGCGACGACCACGCGCTGCTGTTCGAGGCCCTCGCCGCGCAGCCTGCCCTGCGCGGCGTGATCGTGGCCCGGCTGGAGCGCTTGCCGACACCCGGCACGCTGCGCGCGCGCGGTGTGCGCGCGGCGCGCTACAGCCACCGCAGCGGCGCCGGGGCCAACTTTGCCGGCAGCGCGTCGTTCGACGACTTGCTGCAGATGGCACCGGCGCTGGCCGACGCCGGCCTGCATGCCGAACTCTGGACCGACTGCCGAGCCCTGCCCGCCATCGCCGCGGCGATCGTCGAACTGCCCGTGCCGGTGGTCATCGACCACATGGGCGGCTTCGATGTCGCGTCTGGCGTCGGCGATCCCGGCTTCGCTTGTTTGCTGTCGCTGGTGTCGTCAGGCCACGCCTGGGTCAAGCTGTGCGCCTACCGCAACCTGCAGGGCGCCGCCGATTTCGAGTCGGGCAAGGTCTTCCACGACGCCTTGCTGAGGGCCAACCCGCAGCGCCTGCTGTGGGGCAGCGACTGGCCCCATCTGCGCGTCACGCCGGCGCCCGACGCCGCGACGCTGCTCGACACCTTCAAGCGCTGGACGGCGAGCGACGCGCTGGTCGCGCAGATTCTCGAGCGCAATCCGGCGCTGCTGTACCTCTGACCGCCAGGCGCGCGTCGGCGAGCGCACCGCTCAGCCATCGGCGGGCTCGGTGTCTTGAAACGAAGGGCGCGTGCGGACCTGCGCGTACCACTCGGCCAGGCGAGGTGCGACGCTGCGCCAGCCCAGGGCGTCGAAGCGGTAGTCCAGGTAGCCGAGGGCGCAACCGAGGGTCACGTGGCCGATCGAGAACGCGGTGTCGCCGAGCGCGGGCGCGTCGTCGTCGAATCGCTTCAGTGCCGCCAGCGTCTTCAGCTCGAACGCATCGAGCAGCGCCTGGAGGGGCGCCTCGCGTTCGCGTTCGTTGCGCCAGAGGATCAGCGCATCGAGCAGCCCGTTGCCGAGCGCATGCCAGCGCAGTGCCTGCCACTTGCCGGCGCCTCGCGTCGGGAACAGCGACCCGCCGCCCAGGTCGTTGAGGTAGTCGCAAATGACCACCGAGTCGAAGAGCGCAACACCGTCATCCAGGACCAGGGTCGGAATTTTCGATAGCGGGTTGACCTGCATGAGCCGCTCGTTGGGCTGGTGCATCGCCGCCACCGACCGGATGAATTCGATCCGTTCGAGCAGGCCCAGTTCGTGGGCGCAGACCATCACCTTGCGGACGTAGGGCGACCTGGGCGACCAGTGGAGCTTCATCAGATCGCCCCGGCGGCGCGCAGCGCGGCGATGTCCGCGCGGCCATACCCCAGTTCGGCCAGGATCGCGTCGCTGTGCTGCCCCAGCAGCGGCGGCGCGGTCTGGGTCTGCAACGGCGCATCGGTGAAACGCATCGGTGACGACACCTGCGGAACATCGACCCCGCTGGGGTGCGGCACATGCTTCAACATGCCGCGCGCCTTGACCTGCGCGTCGTCGAAGACCTCGGCCACCGAATTGATGGCGCCACAAGGCACGCCGGCGGCGTCGAGCGCGGCAATCAGGCGTTCACGCTCCCATCGGCCGAACACGGCGCGCAGCATGGCCGAGAGTTCGCCGATGTTGCGCACCCGCTGGGCGTTGGTCGCGAAGCGTTCGTCGCCGATCCATTCGGTGCGCCCGAACACCTGGCAGAGCCTGGCGAACTGGGCGTCGTTGCCCACCACCAGGATCACGTCGCCGTCGGCGCAGGCGTACGCGTCCTGCGGCTGGATGTTCGGGTGGGCATTGCCATTGCGCGCGGGGGCCTCGCCCGACACCAGGTAGTTCATCGCCTGATTGGACAGCGTGGCCACCTGGACGTCGAGCATGCCGATGTCGATGCTGTCGCCGGTGCCGGTCTCGTTGCGCCGCGCCAGTGCCGCCAGCACCGACACCGCGGCGTACATGCCGGTCATGAGGTCGACGATCGGGATGCCGACCTTCTGCGGGCCCGCACCGGGTTTGCCGTCCTTCTCGCCGGTCACGCTCATCAGGCCGCCCATGGCCTGGATCAGAAAGTCGTAGGCGGGCTGGTCGCGGCGCGGGCCGGTCTGGCCGAAGCCGGTGACCGAACAATAGATGAGCCGCGGATTGAGCTTGCGCAGCGAGGCCTCGTCCAGACCGTAGCGCGCCAGCGTACCGGCCTTGTAGTTCTCCAGAACGATGTCCGCCTTCAAGGCCAGCTCGCGCACGATGCGTTGCCCCTCGGGCTTGTCGAGGCTGACCGTGATCGACCGCTTGCCACGGTTGACGGCCAGGTAGTAGCCGGCCTCCTGGGTGTCCCGGCCGTCGGCGCCCTTCAGGTAAGGCGGGCCCCAGGCGCGCGTGTCGTCGCCCGCGCCCGGGCGTTCGACCTTGATCACCTCGGCGCCCAGGTCGGCCAGGATCTGGCCGGCCCATGGCGCGGCGAGGATCCGGCTGAGATCGAGCACTTTCACGTGCGACAAGGGGCCTTGGTGGTCGGGCATCGGCGGGCCTTCGAGTGTCAGGGTGTTCCGGCCGCACTCTAGGCATGCCCAAGCGGCTTGCCTACCGGCTCGATGGCAAGGCTGGAATGCGCTGCGGCGCATAGCGTGGGCGGCATCGGCGGCGCCGTGTCGGCGGGGTTCATGGCACGCCGGCGTCAGTGGCCCTTGAACACCGGGGCGCGCTTCTCCCTGAAGGCGAGCTGCGCTTCCTTCGCGTCGTCGGTCTTGGCGATCTGCGCCGTCATGTCCTGCTCGTAGCGGTAGCCGTCGCGCAGGCTCATGTCTTCGATCACGTTCAGCGTGTGCTTGCCCATGCGCGTGGACACGGGGCTCTTCGAGGCGACCAGCGCGGCGAGTTCCATCGCCGCCGGCATCAGGCCGTCGGGGAGGGTGCAGGCCTCGATGACGCCGAGCCGGTACAACTCGGCCGCCGGCACGCGGTACCCGGTCAGCGCCATGCGGCGCAGCAGCGAGTGGCTGAACAGGCGCATCGCATGACGGCAGCCGCCCAGCAGACCGACGTCGACCTCGGGCAAGCCCAGCGCAGCCCTTTCCGACGCGATCAGGATGTCGGACGAAGCCGCCATCGCAACGCCCGAGCCGAGCGCCGCACCGTTGATCGCCGCGATCACCGGCTTGGCACACTCGCGAATTGCGTGAAAGCACTCGCGTGTGCGCCGCGCGTGCGCAGGCATGTCGCCAGGGCCGCGGATCATCGCGGCGCGGCCCTTCAGGTCGGCGCCGGCGCAGAACACCTTGCCGGCGCCGGTCAGCACGACGACGCGCACTTCGTCCATTTCGGAGATGCGGTCGAGCGCGAGCGTGAGCTCGTCGTTCAACACGCGGGTCAGCGCATTGACCGGCGGGCTGTTCATCGTCAGCACGGCGATGTGCGCGTCGATGCGGACCTGAAGTTCGGTGAGGTCGTCCATGGTGTGGCTGTCTCCTGCGCGTGGCCTTCAAAGTGCGTCGAGTCTAGACAGGCCGGCACCCGGCAGCCACCGGGCCGCACGACAAGCTGCTATGCGCCCGCAGCGATGACCGTCGCGGCCGAGACAAATCCCGGCGCACCGCGGCCACCTGGCCGCATTGCGTTCGGCGACATATCAGCCTTGCCGACGCTTCGGTTGGTGCAGGCCGCGCCGACCCATACATTCCCTGCACCGATTCGGCGACGACCGAACGCAAGAGGCCCAAAAGGAGACAACCCTTTGAAGAACCATCTGATCGCTGTCGCGCTGGCTTCTAGCGGCTCGTTCGAGGCGCAAGCCCAGTCCAGCGCCACGGTGTTCGGCGTCATCGATCTGGCAGCGCGCCAGGTCAACCCGGAATCGGGCAGCGCGCAACGCTCGCTCGCCTCAGGGGGCATGCGCGGAAGCCGCTTGGGCCTGCGAGCGGTCGAGGACCTCGGCGATGGTCTGTCCGCGGGCTTTTGGCTGGAGGCCGATATCGCTGCCGACACCGGCGCGGCGAACGCCACCAACTTCTGGAGCCGCCGTTCCACCGTCAGCGTGAGCGACAAGCGCTTCGGCGAGTTGCGCCTCGGGCGCGACTACGTGCCGATCTTCTGGCGCCAGTACATCCCGTTCGATCCGTGGGGCGTCAACGGGATCGCATCGTTCGGCAACATGTTCTTCCCGCTGTCGTCGCGCCTGGGTTCCGGCTCGAATGGTTTCGTGCGCACGAACAACGCCGTGAAGTACGTGCTGCCGAACGAACTGGGCGGCGTGTTCGGTGAGTTCATGGTCAGTGCCGGCGAAGGAGACGCCACCAACAAGCACCGCGGCGGCGTGCTGGGCTATGCGGCCGGGCCGGTGCGGGTGACCGGCGGCTTCGGCGACACGTTGAACGTCGCGGGCACGGAGGCTCTGAAGGTGCGCACGGTCGCCGCCGCCTACGACTTCTCTGCGGTCACCGTGAGCGGCATGTACCAGCACAACGCCTATCAGGCCAAGCGCCAGAAAACGCTCGCGTTGGGTGTGATCGGGCGCATCGGCGTGGGCCAGCTCAAGTTCAGCTATGTGCACGCCGATCAGTCGGGTGCCAACACCGATGCGAACGACAGCAGCATGCTGGCGTTGGGCTACGTCCACCACCTGTCCAAACGCACGGCGCTGTACGGCACCTACGCGCGCATCGACAACCGCGGCACGCAGAACTTCGGCCTGGGCGGTGTCACGCCCGCCGCCGGCAAGGACATCAGCGGTGTCGAGGTCGGGCTCAGCCATGCCTTCTGAGACGGGGCTCGCCAGGCGGCTGGTCGCGGGCGGATGCCTGTTGCTCGGGCTCGCCGCTCCAGCGGCGGCAACGGGTCGAAGCCACGAGTTGCTGACCCAGGGTGAGACGCGGATCGACGTGGTCATCGATCGACCGGCCGCGGGCGGCGGCCCGGCCATCGTGATGCTGCCCTCCTCGCAGCGCGATTCGCTGGATTTCGACGACGTGGCCGCGCGCGTCGCGCAAGCGGGCTTCGTCGTGCTGCGGCCGCAGCCGCGCGGCATGGGGCGCAGCAGCGGGCCACCGCCAGACATGACGCTGAGCACGCTGGCCGGTGATGTAGCACTGACGATCGAGCGCTTGGCCGGCGGCGCGCGTGCCGTGGTCGTCGGCCATGCGTACGGCCACTGGGTGGCGCGTGTCGCCGACATGAACCACCCGCGCCTGGTCCGGGGCGTCGTGGTGCTCGGTGCCTCTGCCAAGACATTTCCGCCCGGCATGACCGAGGCACTCGCGGTCGCGTCCGACCCGAGCCAGCCCGAAGCCCAGCGCATCGAGGCGCTCGAGAAATCGATGTTTGCACCCGGCAACGACCCTCGATCCTGGCTCGACGGCTGGCACCCGCACCTGCGCGACGCCTACCGCCGGGCCGGACAGGTGCCCGCCAAGGACCAGTGGTTCGGCACGACCCACGCGCCCATCCTCGACCTGCAAGGCGCGCAGGACCCATGGCGCCCGGCGAACACGCGCGACGAACTCAAGCACCTGCTGGGCGACAAGGTCACGGTGCGCGTGATTGCCCATGCCAGCCATGCCCTGGTACCCGAACAACCGGCCGCAGTCGCCCGAGAAATCGTCGACTGGGTTCGCACGCTGGCGCCCTGATGCCTGCGTGGCAAGAAAAGCGCGGTCGCGTCGCTCGGCGCCCTATGCTCCCCTCGAGCCCCATCCACCCCCTCGACAACATTGGAAGGCAACCATGGGCAAGACCTTGGCTCGCGCGATCGGCGCGTTGGTGTTCGGCGCCGCGTGCCTTGCGGCCAACGCGCAAGCGACGAACTACCCCGGCAAACCCGTGCGCCTGGTCGTGCCCTTCGCCGCCGGCGGCCCGATCGACGCGCTGGCACGCGCGCTGGGCGCCAAGCTGGCAGCCGTGACCGGGCAGCAGGTCGTCATCGACAACAAGCCCGGCGGGGGCTCCATCATCGCCTGGGACCACGTCGCCAAGTCGGCGCCCGACGGCCACACGCTGCTGGTGGCCGGCATCGGCAGCCGCACCATCCTGCCGTATGTGGCCACACTGCCCTTTGACCCGGCGAAAGATCTCGTCGGCATCACGCGGCTGGCCGACGCGGCCAACATCTTTGTCGCCACACCCAAGTCCGGCATCAAGTCGATGGCCGATCTGGTCGCCAAGGCCAAGGCCCAGCCGGGTCAGTTGAGCATCGCCATTCCGGCGCCGGCCACGGTCACACACTTTGCCGCCACGCTGCTGCAGCGCGACGCCGGCATCACGCTCAACGAGGTGCCCTACAAGGGCGGCGCGCCGGCCGCCAACGCCGTGATGGCGGGCGAGGTCGACCTGATGACCGCCGACATCGGTGCCGTGCTGCCCCAGATCCAGGGTGGGCGCATCGTCGCGGTGGCCGCCGGCAGCGCACAACGCTTGCCGATGCTGCCGCTGGTGCCCACGGCCACCGAGGCCGGCTTTCCCAGCATCGTGGCGGTGAACGTCTACGGCCTGTTCGCGCCCGCCGGCACGCCGAAGGAACTGGTGGCGCGCATCAACACCTTGGCGGCTGACGCGATTCGCTCGACCGAGGTGCGCGAGCAGTTGCTCAAGCTGGGCATGATGGTCGAAACCAGCACGCCCGAAGCCTTCGAAACCTATCTGCGCGAGCAGACCGTCATCTGGTCGCCACTGGCGAAGGCCAGTGGCGTGCGATTGAACTGAACCATGCTCGACCTCACGCACGATGCCGCCACCCGCAGTTGGGTCGCGAGCGCCAACCGCGAAGGCGTTGATTTTCCGTTGCAGAACCTGCCGCTGGGCGTGGTCGGAGGGCGTGCGGCCGTGGCCATCGGCGACCAGCACCTGGACTTGCACTCGGCGCTCGATGCCGGTCTGCTCGCGGTCCTGCCGCCCGAGCTGCAGGCGGCGCTGCGGCAGCCCCGGCTCAACGCGCTGTTTGCGCACGGCCGCGCCGGCCTGGCCACGCTGCGGCATGCCTTGTTCGCCCTGCTGCGTGATGGCAGCGCCGACGCCGCCCTGGCCGCGACGTGCCTGCGCCCGCTGTCGGGTGCCACGCCCGATCTGCCTTGCGACATCGGCGACTACACCGACTTCTTCGCCTCGCTAAATCACGCGCGCAACACGTTCAAGCTGTTTCGCCCGGGCCAGGTGTTCCTTCCCAACTACAAGTACCTGCCCATCGCCTACCACGGGCGTTCGTCGTCACTGTTCGCGGCGCCGAAGAATCCGCGCCGGCCGAGGGGCCAGATTCGCCCCGACCCGGACGCCGCCCCGCTGTTCGCCGCCTCGCGCAAGCTGGACTTCGAAGTGGAGCTCGGCTTCTTCGTGGGTCGGGGCAACGCGCACGGCACGAGCGTATCGGCCGACGACGCCGAGGCTCACCTGGCCGGCGTGTGCATCCTCAACGACTGGTCGGCACGTGACGTGCAGGCCTGGGAGTCGCAGCCGCTCGGCCCGTTCCTGAGCAAGAACTTCTTCAGCGCCGTCTCGCCGTGGGTGGTGACGCTGGACGCGCTGGAACCGTTCCGCGCGGCGCCGGTCGCGCGCGCCGCAGACGACCCCGAACCCATGGCCTATCTGCGCTCGAAGCGCAACGCCGAGCGCGGCGCGTTCGCGATCCACATCGAGACCTCGCTGCAGTCCGCGGCGATGCGCGAGACCGGCGTCGGCCCGGTGATCGTCAGCCGCGCCGACTTCGCACGCGACGTGTGGTGGACGCCCGCGCAGATGGTGGCACACCACACCGTGGGCGGCTGCAACCTGCGCAGCGGCGACCTCCTCGGCAGCGGCACCATTTCCGGCCCGGCGCCCGGCAGCGAGGGCAGTCTGCTGGAGTTGACCTGGGGAGGAAGCCGGCCCCTCACGCTGCCCACCGGTGAGCAGCGCAGTTTTCTGCTCGATGGCGATGAGGTCACGATCGCGGCGTGGTGCGAGCGTGCGGGTTATCGTCGCATCGGCCTGGGCCAATGCACCGGCCGCGTCGAACCTTGCATCGGAGCCTGAACATGAGCCGCATCATCGACATTTCGATCCCGCTCGAGAACGACGTGCTGTCGGACCCGCCGCACCTGGCGCCGAAGATCAGCTACTTCGACCACCACGGCGCCGCCATCGAGTCGATGCTCAAGTATTTTCCGGGCGCCACCGAAGCCGATCTGCCCGATGGCGCGGCGTGGGCGTTCGAGCGGGTCCAGCTGAACACCCACAACGGCACCCACCTCGACGCGCCCTACCACTTCCACCCGACGATGAACCACGGCGAGCCTGCGCTCACCATCGACGAGGTGCCGCTCGACTGGTGTTTTCAGCGTGGCGTGAAGCTCGACTTCCGCCACTTCGCCAACGGCTACGTGGTCAGGGCCGCCGACGTTCAGGCCGAGCTCGATCGCATCGGCCACACGCTGGCCCCGCTCGACATCGTCGTCGTCAATACCGCGGCCGGCGCGCGCTACGGCCACGACGACTACGTCAACTCGGGCTGCGGCATGGGCTACGAAGCCACCATGTACCTGCTCGAACGCGGCGTTCGCCTGACCGGCACCGACGCCTGGAGCTGGGACGCGCCGTTCTCCTACACGGTCGAGAAGTTTCAGCAGACCGGCGACGGCAGCCTCATCTGGGAAGGCCACAAGGCCGGGCGCCACATCGGTTATTGCCACCTCGAAAAACTCGGCCACCTCGAAGACCTTCCGTCGACCGGTTATCGCATCGCGTGCTTCCCGGTCAAGGTGAAGCGCGCGTCGGCCGGATGGACGCGGGCCGTGGCGATTCTCGACGTGTGAGCTGGAGCACCGCGCCGGCGGCGCATGATCGAGCCCGCCCCTCGACGACTCTGGCGCGCCATCGGCGCCCGTTGGTGAACCTCATGCCCCGATTCGCTGCCAACCTCTCGATGATGTACGCCGAACACCCGTTCCTCGACCGCTTCGAGGCCGCCGCCGACGACGGTTTCGACGCGGTCGAGTGCCTGTTCCCTTACGAGCACCCGCACGCCGAGATCGCGGCGCGTCTGGCCGACCACGGCCTGCGCCAGGTGCTGTTCAACGCGCCGCCCGGCGACGCGAGCGCCGGCGAGCGCGGCCTCGCGTGCCTGGCCGAGCGGCGCGACGAGTTCCGCCGCGGCATCCTCGAGCAGGCGCTGCCGTACGCGCTGGCGCTGCAGTGCCCGCGCGTGCACGTGATGGCCGGCACGATGCCGCTCGGCGTCGAGCGCGCCGCGCTGCGCGCCGCGTACGTCGCCAACCTGGCGTGGGCGGCGAACGAGGCGGCCTCGGTCGGCACCGAGCTGCTGATCGAGCCGATCAACAAGCGCGACGTGCCCGGGTATCTGCTGAACCGGCAGGACGACGCGCACGAGATCGTCGCCGAGATCGGCGCGCCGAACCTGAAGGTGCAGATGGATCTGTACCACTGCCAGATCGTCGAGGGCGATGTCGCGATGAAGCTGCGCGCCTACCTGCCGAGCGGCCGCGTCGGCCACCTGCAGATCGCCGGCGTGCCCGAACGCCACGAGCCCGACCTCGGCGAGCTGAACCACCCGTACCTGTTCGACCTGATCGACGCGCTCGGCTACAAAGGCCACATCGGCTGCGAGTACCGGCCGCGCGGCCGCACCTCGGCAGGCTTGACCTGGCTGCACGACTACCGCCGCACCCACGCAACGAAGACCGGAGACCCACGACCATGAAGATCCTGATCACCGGCGGCAGCGGCTTCGTCGGCGACCGCCTCGCTCGCGCGCTGCTCGCGCGCCGCACGCTCGCCGGCCGCGACATCACGAAGCTCGTGCTGACCGACCTCGCGCCGCCACGCGCCGACCTGCTCGCCGATGCGCGCGTGCAGCCCCGCACCGGCGCGCTGCTGGCGCAGACCGAGGCGCTGCGCGACGAGCCGTTCGACGCCATCTTCCATCTCGCCTCCGCCGTCTCCGGCGAGTGCGAGGCCGACTTCGACCTCGGCCTGCGCTCGAACATCGACAGCACGCGCGCCTTGCTCGACGCGGTGCGCGCGAACGATAAATGGAAAAATGCGGCCGGCGGCAGCGCGCCGCGCTTCGTGTTCTCGAGCTCGGTCGCGGTGTTCGGGCCCGACCCGGCGCACCCGCTGCCGCCGGTCGTCGGCGACGCGACGCTGCCGGCGCCGCAAACCTCGTACGGCATGCACAAGCTGGTGTGCGAACACCTCGTCGCCGACTACACGCGCAAGGGCTATCTCGACGGCCGCAGCGCGCGCCTGATGACAGTGACGGTGCGGCCGGGCAAACCCAACGGCGCGGCCTCGTCGTTCTTCAGC
>DATMIN010000649.1:0-7162 GCA_035554275.1 Burkholderiaceae bacterium | reverse complement strand
ATGCTGCGCATCCGCGACGACAAGCCGCTGCACGAGGCCGACACGATGGCCACGCTCGAAGCGCTGCTCGCGGTGGCCGGCGCGGCGTTGCCGCCGCGGTGATCAGCCGATCGCGCGCAGCGCCGGGGCGGCGCGCAGCCGGCCGACCTCGATGCCGTTCCAGTTCACGATCGGCGCGTCGCTGAGCGTGCGCATGAACGCGGCGTCGGCATCGTCGAGCGCGAGCAGCGCCTCGATCAGCGCCGCCATCACGACCTCGGCGGCGCGCGCGGTGTTGCCGTCGTCGCACTTGATCGCCACGCCCAGGCCGCGCTCGGGCAGCGCGGCGCAGTACACGCCCTCGGCGCCGACCTTGCAGAACACGCGCTCGCCGAGCCGCTCCATCACGCGGCTGTCGAAGCGGCCGCTGCCGGCGACCATGAACGGCGCCTTCGCGACCGCAGCGCGCAGTCGCTTCGCGGCGCGCGCGTGCTCGGCGCTCAGCCCGGTGCCGCTGCCGACGCGCGCGAATGCGAGCGCGAGCGCGCGCAGCGGGATCGCGAAGGTCGGGATCGAGCAGCCGTCGGTGCCGCGCGGCGTGGCGGCGAGATCGTGGCCCGTCGTCGCCTGCAGCGCCGCCGTGACCTCGCGCATCACCGGGTGCTCGGGCCCGACGTAGCCGCGCGCGAAGCGCTGCAGATCCGGCTTGCCGCCGTGCAGCGCGCAGGCCAGGCAGAGGAAGCCGGCGTGCTTGCCCGAGCAGTTGTTGTGCAGCGCGCTCGGCGATTCGTGGTGCGCGGCGAGCGCGCGCGCTGCGGCCTCGTCGTAGGGCCAGTGCGTGCCGCACTCGAGCGCGCTCGGGTCGAGCCCGGCCTTCATCAGCATCGCCGCCGCGGTCTGCGCGTGCAGCGCCTCGCCGCCGTGCGAGGCGCACGCGAGCGCGAGTTCGGCGTCGGTCAGGCCGAGCGCGTCGGCCGCGCCGCTGGCCACCAGCGGCAGCGCCTGCAGCACCTTGACGGCCGAGCGCGGGAAGACGGGGCGGTCGACGTCGCCGAGCGCGGCGAGCAGCGCGCCGTCGGCATCGACGATCGCGAGCGCGCCGCGGTGCGCGGATTCGACCGTGCTGCCGCGCAGCACGTCGACGAGCACGGGGTTCATCACAGCTGCTCAGCCTCTCACGAACGCGCGCAGCTCCTGCGCCATCCGCACCAGCGACGGCTGGTGGATGTACATCATGTGGCCGGCCTCGAAGTAGCTGACGCTGACGCGCGCGCGCGCCGCCTCGCGCAGGCCGAGGTGGCTCAGCGTGTAG
Organism: Burkholderiaceae bacterium; assembly: GCA_035554275.1. Taxonomy (GTDB): domain Bacteria; phylum Pseudomonadota; class Gammaproteobacteria; order Burkholderiales; family Burkholderiaceae_C; genus LMDS01. The sequence continues at coordinate 5,871 of DATMIN010000649.1, read as the reverse complement.
TCGCCGGCGGCGTGCGGCGTGCCGAGGTCGAAGTAGCCGCTCGCGACGTAGACGCGCATGTGCGGGTTCGCCTGCATCGCCTTGCGCAGGCTCGCGCCGATGTTGACGTACTTGTTCTCGAAGCCCTTCCAGCTCCACTTGTCCCAGATCGGCGCGTGCAGCACATACGGCGCGTCGACCTCGTACTTCAGCGTGTCCTTCAGCAGCCGGTTGATGCCGGCCGCGTAGGCGCCGAGCACCGCGTTCATGAACGGGTCGGTCTCGGGGTGCTCGCCGACGTCGTCGCGGTCCTGGCCGACGAAGCGCGAGTCCAGGCGCCCCACCGTCAGCCCGCGCGCGCGCAGCAGCTCCTTGAAGTAGCGGAACACCTCGGGGCGGATGTCGCTGCGCGTGATGTAGTCGGCCGACAGGCCCGTGAAGCGCACCAGCTGCGCGGTGATGCGCGCGCGCTCGGCGGCGCTCAGGCGCGAGCCCTGCATCAGCGCGGCGGTGTAGTCGCCGAGCGCGAACGCCTCGGCCTGCGCCAGCACTTCCGCGAGCGGGCGCTTCTGCAGCTCGGGCACGAGCGCCTTGTGGTACCACGCGGTGGCCGCGTAGGTCGGCAGGAAGAGGGCGTACGGCAGCTCGTTGCCTTCGTCGAAGCACAGCGTCTGCAGATCGATCGCGAGCGAGACCAGCATCACGCCGTTCAGGAAGATGTCGTGCTTGTCCTGCAGGTGCAGCGACAGCCCGGCGCCGCGCGTCGTGCCGTAGCTCTCGCCGATCAGGTACTTCGGGCTGCCCCAGCGCCCGAAGCGCGTCAGGTAAAGGCGGATGAACTCGCCGACCGAATCGAGGTCGCGCTGATACGCGTGGTATTCGTTCGCCTTCTCGCCCTCGGCCATGCGCGAGTGGCCGGTGCCGACCGGGTCGATGAAGACCAGGTCGGTGTCGGTCAGCAGCGTGTGCTCGTTGTCGACCAGCGCGTACGGCGGCGGCGGCGCGTGGCCGAACTCGTCGCACGCCACGCGCTGCGGCCCGAGGATGCCCAGGTGCAGCCACACACTGCTCGAGCCCGGCCCGCCGTTGAAGCTGAACGTGACCGGCCGCGCCGCGCCGCTCTTCTTGCCGCTCGCCTTGCCGGTCTTCAGCGTGTAGGCGACGAAGAAGAAGCTCGCGGTCGCCTTGTCGGGCTTGGTCGGCGGCGCGTCCTTCGCGTCGTAGGTCGGCGTGAAATCGCGCAGCACGATCGTGCCGCAGGTGGCGCTGTACTCGAGCGTCTTCTTGCCGACGACGAGGCGGTGCTCGGTGGTGACCAGGCGCTCCTTCGGCTCGGCCGGGGGCGGCGCGGCAGGGGTCGGCGCGGCGGCGGGGGTCGGGGCCTGGGGGTCCGGTGCGGGCATGGGATGGGGCTCGATAGAGTGGGGGGATGAAAGCCGCCCCGACTCTACCCGCGCTCACCGGCAACGCGACTGGCCGTTACCCTGCGCGATTCCCCGTGCTGGCCGGTACCGATTTCACGAGCCGGCCGAGCGCGCGCAAGCCGATCGTCGTCGCGCTCGGCCATGCCAGCGGCACGACCGTGCGGCTCGACCGGATCGAGACGCACGCCACCTTCGACGCGTTCGCGCAGTGGCTGCGCACGCCCGGGCCGTGGCTCGGCGTGTTCGATCTGCCGTTCGGCCTGCCGCGCGAGCTGGTCGAGTCGCTCGGCTGGCCGCTGCAGTGGGCGCCGCTGATGCGCCACTACGCGGCGCTGTCGCGCGCGGAGATCCGCGCCACGTTCGCCGCGTTCTGCGCCGCGCGCCCGGCCGGTGCGAAGTTCGCGCACCGCGCGGCCGACGCACCGGCGGGCTCGTCGCCGTCGATGAAGTGGGTCAACCCGCCGGTCGCCTACATGCTGCACGCCGGCGTGCCGCTGCTGATCGAATCCGGCGTGCACCTGCCCGGGCTGCACGACGGCGACCGCACGCGCGTTGCGCTCGAAGGCTACCCGGGGCTGCTCGCACGCGAGCTGATCGGCACGCGCTCGTACAAGAGCGACGAGCGCGCGAAGCAGACGCCCGAGCGGCTGATCGCGCGCATCGACCTCGTCGACGCGCTCGACCAGGGCCGCGGCCGCCTCGGCCTGCGCCTGAAGCTCACGCACGCGCAGCGCGAAGCGCTGATCGCCGACCCGAGCGGCGACCGGCTCGACGCGGTGCTGTGCCTGGTGCAGGCCGCGTGGGCGGCGGCGCGGCCCGACCATGGGCTGCCCGCCGCGACCGACCCGCTCGAGGGCTGGATCGTCAGCGCCGTGCCGCCGGCCTGAGCGCGCGGCGGGCCGCTCGTCCGACACGCGCGGCGCGAGGCCTCTGCTAAGGTCCCTTGCCGATGCAACCCTTCTACCTGCTCCTGCTCGCCGCGGGCCTGCTCGTGCTCGTCAGCCTGCTGGCCGGCGTGCTGTCGACGCGGCTCGGCCTGCCGTTCCTGCTGGTCTTCCTCGTCGCCGGGATGCTGGTCGGTGTCGACGGGCCGATCGGCGTGCGCTTCGATAACGCGCAGTTCTCGGCCTGGGTCGGCAACGCCGGGCTGGCGATGATCCTGCTCGAGGGCGGCATCAGCACGCGGATGGAGACCTTCCGCCTCGGCGTGCGGCCGGCGGCGCTGCTCGCAACCGTCGGCGTCGCGCTGACGGCGGCGCTGGTCGGCGCGGTCGCGATGGCGACGATGCACGTCGACTGGCGCTACGGGCTGCTGCTCGGCGCGATCGTCGGCTCGACCGATGCGGCCGCGGTGTTCTCGCTGCTGCGCCAGACCGGCGTGCGGCTGAGCGAGCGCGTCGCGGCGACGCTCGAGCTCGAGTCGGGCCTGAACGACCCGATGGCGGTGTTCCTCGTGCTCGCGCTGCTCGCGTTGCTGAAGGCCGACACCGGCGCGGCCGACGTGCTGTGGCTGTTCGCGCGCCAGGCCGGCTTCGGCGCGGCGATCGGCCTGAGCGCGGCGTGGGCGCTGGGCTGGTTGCTGAGCCGGCTGCCGCTCGGCGTCGAGCAAGGCGGCGTGCTGGCGCTGATCGTGGTCTCGGCGGGCCTGGCGGTGTTCGCGCTGACCGGGCTGGTCGAGGGCTCGGGCTTTCTCGCGATCTACCTCTTCGGGCTGCTGCTGCGCGCCCGGGCCGAGCGCGCCGCGCACGCCGCCTCGTCGGCGCTCGACGGCTTCGCGTGGGCGGCGCAGGCGACGCTGTTCCTGCTGCTCGGGCTGCTGGTCTCGCCGCACGATTTGCTGCCGGCGCTCGGCCCGACGCTCGCGGTCGCGGCGATACTGATCTTCGTCGCGCGGCCGCTCGCGGTCGCGCTGTGCCTGTGGCCGATGGGCTTCGCGGTGCGCGAGCGGCTGTTCATCGGCTGGGTCGGGCTGCGCGGCGCGGTGCCGATCGTGCTTGCGCTGTTCCCGCTGATGGAGAACGTGCCCGACAGTTACCGCTTCTTCAACGTCGCGTTCGCGGTCGTGCTCGCCTCGCTGCTGCTGCAGGGCACGACGCTCGGCTGGGTCGCCAAGCGGCTCGGCGTGGTGCTGCCGCCCGAGACAGCGCCGCCGGCGCACCGCGCGGTGCACGGGCAGCTGACGCTCGATGCCGAGCTGCCGGTGGCCGACGTGTTCGCGTTCTTCCAGCTGCCGCTGCCCGAGAGCGGCGCGAGCGCGACGCTGCGCGAATGGCTCACCGACAAGCTCTCGCGCGACAGCGTCGAGGGCGACTCGATCGAGTGGCACGGCGCGCGCTTTCGCGTCGGCCGGCTGCACGAGGGCCGCATCGCGCGCGTCGGGCTGACGCTCGCGCCGAAGCCTAAGCCTTCGGCATGAAAGCGGCCGCGCCGGGCCGCCGCGCCGGGCCGCGCCAAGCAAGGCCCGACCCTCCCGGAGGGTCGATCGCCGTACCCGGCAATCGGGGTGTGGTCATGTCTGGCGACGCGTGGTTCGCCGGGCGCGGCTGGACGCCGTTCGCGTTCCAGCGCGAGGTCTGGGCCGCGCTCGCCGCCGGCCGCAGCGGCCTGCTGCACGCGAGTACCGGCTCGGGCAAGACCTATGCGGTGGCTTTCGGGGCGCTCGCGCGCGCGGCCGCACTCAAGGTGCCGTTCGCGGGAACAAGCACACCGCCGCTCGGCGTGCTCTGGCTCACGCCGATGCGCGCGCTCGCCGCCGACACCACGCGCGCGCTGCGCTCGCCGCTCGACGATCTCGCGCCGGCGTGGCGCATCGGCATGCGCACCGGCGACACGCCGGCGGCCGAGCGCGCGCGCCAGGACCGGCGCTTCCCGACCGTGCTCGTCACGACCCCCGAATCGCTGAGCCTGATGCTGACGCGCGAGCACTCGCATGACGAACTCGCCGGCATCCACACCGTCGTCGTCGACGAGTGGCACGAGCTGATGGGCAACAAGCGCGGCGTGCAGGTGCAGCTCGCGCTGGCGCGGCTGAAGCGCTGGAACCCGTCGCTCGCGGTCTGGGGCCTGAGCGCGACGCTGGGCAACCTGCCCGAGGCGATGCAGGTGCTGCTCGGCGAGACACCCGGCGCGCTGGTGCAGGGCCGCGTCGACAAGACGATCGCGATCGACACGCTGCTGCCCGAGCAGCCCGGCCGCTTCTCGTGGGGCGGGCACCTCGGCAAGCAGATGCAGAAGCCGGTCGTCGCCGAGATCGAGCGCTCGTCGACGACGCTGGTGTTCGTCAACGTGCGCTCGCAGGCCGAGATCTGGTATCAGCTGCTGCTGCAGGAGCGGCCCGAGTGGGCCGGCCTGGTCGCGCTGCACCACGGCTCGCTCGACAAAGAGGTGCGCGAGTGGGTCGAGCAGGGGCTGAAGGCGGGCTCGCTGAAGGCGGTGGTCGCGACCTCGTCGCTCGACCTCGGCGTCGACTTCCTGCCGGTCGAGCGCGTGCTGCAGATCGGCTCGGCGAAAGGCGTGGCGCGGCTGCTGCAGCGCGCCGGCCGCAGCGGCCACGCGCCGGGGCGCGCGAGCCGGATCACGCTGGTGCCGACGAACACGCTCGAATTGGTCGAGGCCGTCGCCGCACGGCGCGCTGCGCAGGCCGGCCGGATCGAGAAGCGCGCGACGCCCGAGAAGCCGCTCGACGTGCTGGTGCAGCACCTCGTCACCGTGGCACTCGGCGGAGGCTTCGACGCGCCAGAGTTGCGCGACGAGGTGCGTACCGCGCACGCCTACCGCGCGCTCACCGACGCCGAATTCCAGTGGGCGCTCGACTTCGTCGTGCAGGGCGGCGCGAGCCTGGCGGCCTACCCCGAGTACCACCGCGTCGCGCTCGTCGACGGCGTGTACCGCGTACCCGACCGCGGCATCGCGCGCCGCCACCGCCTGCAGGTCGGCACGATCGTGTCGGATTCGGTGATGCAGGTGAAGTATCTGAGCGGCGGGCGCATCGGTGTGGCCGAAGAGGGCTTCATCGCGCGGCTGCGGCCCGGCGACTGCTTCGTGTTCGCGGGCCGCACGCTCGAATACATCCGCACCCAGGAGATGACGGCGTACGTGAAGCGCGCCGAGAAGCCGCGCGGCGTGGTCACGAGCTGGGCCGGCGCGAAGATGCCGCTGTCGAACGAGCTCGCCGACGCGGTGCTCGACGTGCTGGCGGGCGCCGCGCAGGGCAACCGCCCGTCCGACACGATCGACACGATGGGCGAGCCCGAGCTCGAGGCCGCGCGGCCGATGCTCGAGACGCAGCTGCGGCTGTCGCGGCTGCCGACATCGGCGACGCTGCTGATCGAGCGGCTCACGTCGCGCGAGGGCCAGCACCTGTTCATCTACCCGTTCGCCGGCCGCAACGCGCACATCGGCCTGGGCAGCCTGCTCGCGTGGCGGCTGGCGAAGGACGCGCCGAACACCTTCAGCATCTCGATCAACG
>DATMIN010000648.1:0-14186 GCA_035554275.1 Burkholderiaceae bacterium | reverse complement strand
GCGCGCTTGCGGTTGCGCCACAGCGCGAGCAGCGCGGCGATCTCGCGCATGCCGAAGCCGAGCTCGCGGGCGCGCCGGATGAAGCGCAGCGCGTGCACCGCGGTGTCGTCGTAGAGCCGGTAGCCGGCGGCGCTGCGCGCCACGCCGGGCAGCAGCCCGAGGCCCTCGTAGTGACGGATCATCTTGGCCGACACGCCCGAGGCCTGCGCGGCGTCGCCGATCTGGATCACGTCGTCGACCCCTTCTCGATGCGCCGCCGCAGCAGCAGCGCGTTGCCGAGCACGCTGACGCTCGACAGCGCCATCGCCGTGCCCGCGACCACCGGGCTGAGCCAGCCGCCGATCGCGAGCGGGATGCCGATCACGTTGTAGGCCAGCGCCCAGAACAGGTTCTGGCGGATCTTCGCGTGCGTGGCGCGCGCGATGCCGAGCGCGCGCGGCACCAGCGCGAGATCGCCGCGCAGCAGCGTGATGCCGGCGGCGCGCATCGCCGCGTCGCTGCCGCCGGTTGGCGCGGCGTCGCCGAGCGCGCCGCCGGCCATCGCACTGCCGGCCATCGGACCGCCGGCCATCGCGATCCCGACATCGGCCGCGGCCAGCGCCGGCGCATCGTTGATGCCGTCGCCGACCATCGCGACCGGGCCGTCGGCCTTCAGCGACTCGATCAGCGCCGCCTTGTCGCCCGGCAGCACCTCGCTGCGGACCTCGTGGATGCCGAGCGCGCGCCACCGCGCGCACGCTCGCGTCGGCGTCGCCGCTGACGATCAGCGTGCGCAGCCCGCGCGCCTGCAATTGCGCCACCGCCGCGCGCGCGCCGGGGCGCAGGGCGTCGCCGAACGCGAACAGGCCGAGCAGCTGCGCGGCGCCGGCGGCGTCGAGCTGCGCGAGCCACGACACGGTGCGGCCGTCGGCCCGGTACGGCGCAGCGGCCGCGTCGAGTGCCGCGGCATCGAGGCCGAGCTCGCGCATCAGCCGCGCACTGCCGAAGCGCAAGGCTCGATCGCCGACCTCGGCGGCAATGCCGCGCCCCGGCAGCGCACGCACGTCGCGCGCCGGCTCGGTCGGCCCCGGCACCGCGTCGCGCAGCGCGCGCGCCAGCGGGTGTTCGCTGCCGGCCTGCACGCTCGCGCCGAGCGCGAGCAGCGCGTCGCGCGTCAGCCCCGAGCGATCGTCGGGCAGCGCGGCGACGAGCGCCGGCCGGCCCTCGGTCAACGTGCCGGTCTTGTCGAACGCGACGCTGCGCACCTCGTGCGCGCGTTCGAGCGCGGCCGCGTCCTGGATCAGGATGCCCAGGCGCGCCGCCGCGCCGGTGCCGACCATGATCGCCGCCGGCGTCGCCAGGCCGAGCGCGCACGGGCATGCGATCACCAGCACCGAGACCGCGCTGATCAGCCCGGCCGCGGCGTCGCCGGTCGCGAGCCACCAGCCGAGCCACGTGACGAGCGCGAGCACCAGCACGACCGGCACGAACACCGCGCTGACGCGGTCGACGAGGCGCTGGATCGGCGCCTTGCCCGCCTGCGCCGCCTCGACCAGCCGGACGATCCGCGCGAGCGCCGACTCGGCGCCGACCGCGCTCGCGCGCAGCAGCAGCAGGCCGCTGCCGTTGACCGCGCCGCCGGTCACCGCATCACCGGGCTTGCACGGGCGCGGCAGGCTCTCGCCGGTCAGCAGCGATTCGTCGAGCTCGCTCTCGCCCTCGAGCACGAGCGCGTCGGCCGGGATGCGCTCGCCGGGGCGCACCACCAGCACGTCGCCGACCGCGAGCGATTCGCTCGGCACCTCGCGCTCGGCGCCGTCGCGCCGCACCCGCGCGGTCGCGGGGCGCAGCGCCTGCAGCGCACGGATCGCGTCGGTGGTGCGGCGCTTGGCGCGTGCCTCGAGCCACTTGCCGAGCAGCACCAGCGTGATCACCACCGCCGACGATTCGAAGTACAGCGGCGCATCGTGCGCGCCGCGCAGCAGGTGGAACACGCTCAGGCCGTAGGCCGCCGAGGTGCCCAGCGCGATCAGCACGTCCATGTTCGCGCTGCCGGCGCGCAGCGCGCGCCAGCCGGCGCGGTAGAAGCGCGCGCCGAGCACGAACTGCACCGGCGTGGCGAGCAGCCATTGCCAGCCGCCGCCGAGCAGCGCATGCGGGCCGCCGGCAAACGGTGCCGCGAGCATCGGCAGCAGCAACGGCAGCGACAGCAGCGCTGCGAGCACGACCGGCCAGGCGCTCGCCGGCGTCGGCGCCGGCTCGGGCTGCGCCGCCGACACTTCGCGCGCCGCGTAGCCGGCGTCGTGCACCGCCTGGCGCAGCGTCAGGGTGTCGGCCCGGCCGGCGTCGCGCACGACCTCGGCGCGCTCGGTCGCCAGGTTGACCGAGGCGCTGCGCACGCCCGGCACCTTCAGCAGTGCGCGCTCGACCCGCGCGACGCACGACGCGCAGGTCATGCCGTCGATGCGCAGCGAAACAGGCCGCGAGAGGGGCAGGGCGGCGCTGTCGGCAGAGGTCATGACGGCGAGCGTAGACCTTCCCATGATGTCAGGGTCAAGCCCGCGCGAGTACCCACACCGCTCGACCTTGACACCGTGGGAAGGTCGATACTGGCGTCGAACAGCCAACAAGGAACCCGCGATGATCGAACTGAACCTGCCGACGATGACCTGCGGCCACTGCGTGCAGACGGTCAAGCGCACCGTGCAGCGCGTCGACCCGGCGGCGAGCGTCGAGATCGACCTGGCGACGCACCGGGTGCGCATCGGCTCGGCGCGCGACGCGCCGGCGTTCGCGGCGGCGCTCGCCGAGGAGGGCTACGCGCCGCAGCCCGCGCCCGCGGCCTGAAACTTGCTGCTTGACGGGGCGGGCGGGGCGGGCAGGTTTTCCCTGCCTGCGGCGCGCGCGGCGGCGGCCCTACACTGCCGCTTTTCGGAACACCCGGAGCCCGATCGAATGAAATCCGTTGCCACTTCCGCGGCGCTGCTTGCCGCCCTGGCGCTCGCCTTCGGCGCCGCCGGCGCGCAGGCGCAGACGCTGCGCTGGTCGACGCAGGGCGACCTGCAGACGATGGACCCCGATTCGCGCAACGAGTCGCTCACCAACTCGCTGAACGGCCAGGTCTACGAGACGCTGCTCGTCAACGACAGGCAGCTCAAGCTCGTGCCGGGCCTGGCCACCGAGTGGACGCAGACCGCGCCGCTGCAGTGGCGGATGAAGCTGCGAGCGAACGTCAAGTTCCACGACGGCACGCCGTTCAGCGCCGACGACGTGGTGTTCTCGGTCAAGCGCGCGCAGGAGAAGAGCTCCGACATCAAGGCCTACGCCAACGCGATGGGCGAGCCGAAGAAGATCGACGAGCTGACGGTCGAGTTCAACCTGAAGGACGTCAACCCGATCTTCCTGTCGCACGCGAACACCGTGTTCATCATGAGCAAGGCGTGGTGCGAGAAGAACAACGTCACCAAGCCGCAAGACTTCAATGCCGGCGAGCAGAGCTACGCGGCGCTGAACGCGAACGGCACCGGGCCGTTCATGCTGGTCTCGCGCCAGCCCGACGTGAAGACCGTCTACAAGCGCAACCCGAACTGGTGGGGCAAGTTCGAGGGCAACGTGCAGGACGTGATCTACACGCCGATCAAGAGCAACTCGACGCGCGTGGCCGCGCTGATCTCGGGCGAGCTCGACTTCGTGCTCGACCCGCCGCCGGCCGACACGCCGCGGCTGCGCAACACACCCGGCGTGAAGGTCGTCGACGGCCCCGAGAACCGCATCATCTTCATCGGCATGGACCAGGGCCGCGACGAGTTGCTCTACAGCAGCGTCAAGGGCAAGAACCCGTTCAAGGACCAGCGCGTGCGCCAGGCGCTGTACCAGGCCGTCGACGAGGAAAGCATCAAGACCAAGCTGATGCGCGGCCAGGCCGCGCCCACCGGCGCGGTGACGCCGTCGCCGCTCGGCACCTACGAAGACCCGGCGCTCGAGAAGCGCCTGCCGTTCGACATCGCCGCCGGCAAGAAGCTGCTGACCCTGGCCGGCTACCCCGACGGCTTCGAGGTCACGCTCGACTGCCCGAACGACCGCTACGTCAACGACGAAGAGATCTGCAAGACGCTCGCGTCGATGTGGGCGCGCCTGGGCGTGAAGGTGCGCGTCAACGCGATGCCGCGCTCGGTCTACTTCGCCAAGCTCGGCAACCTCGACACCTCGATGTACATGCTCGGCTGGGGCGGCTCGGTCACCGATGCCGAGACCGTGCTGACGCCGATCTACCGCACCCGCGCCACCGGCGGCATCGGCCAGTTCAACTACGGGCAGGTCAACAACCCGAAGATGGACCAGCTCGCCGCGCAATCGAGCAAAGAGGCCGACCCGGTCAAGCGCCAGGCGTTGATCAAGGCCGCGATCAAGGAACACAACGAGCAGGTGCACCACATCCCGCTGCACCGCCAGTTCATCCCGTGGTCGATGCGGAGCAACGTCGAGGTGGTGCACCGCGCCGACAACTGGCTCGAGTGGGCCTGGGTCAAGATCGGCAAATGAGCTGACGGCCGGGCCGGCAGGTCGGCGCCGCGCCGCGCCCGGGCGCGCGCCCGCGGCTCAGGCGGCAGCGACCGCCGGCACCGCCGGCACCGCCAGCCAGCGCGCCTCGAACGCCTCGGCGTCGCAGGGCTTGCCGTAGCGGTAGCCCTGGACCTCGTCGCAGCCGAAGCCGCGCAGCAACTCGGCCTGCGCGTCGGTCTCCACGCCTTCGCCCAGCACGCGCAGGCCCAGCGAGTGGCCCATCGCGATCAGGCCCGAGACCAGCCGGCCGCGCCGGCTGCTCTGGTCGCTGCTCAGGCGCAGCAGGAACGAGCGATCGATCTTGATGCAGTCGATCGGCAGGTCCTGCAGGTAGCTCAGGCTCGAATAGCCGACGCCGAAATCGTCGAGCGCGACGCCCACCCCCTGGTCGCGCAGGCCGGCGAGCATCCGGCTCGTGGTCTCGACGTCGTGCACCAGCGCGCCCTCGGTGATCTCGAGTTCGAGCTGCGACGGTGCCAGGCCGCTCGCCTGCAGGCTGCGCTCGACCGCATCGCGGACGTCGTCCTTGGCGATCTGCACCGGCGAGACGTTGACCGCGACGCGCAGGCGGCGCCCGTGGCCGTCGAGCCAGTGCCGGCACTGGCGCGTGGCCTGCTGCAGCACCCAGCGCCCGATCGGCACGATCAGGCCGGTTTCCTCGGCGATCGGAATGAACTCGGCCGGCGTGATCCAGCGCTCGCCCAGGCGCCAGCGCAGCAACGCCTCGGCCCCGGTCAGCACGCCGCTGCGCAGGTCGAACTGGGGCTGGTAGTGCAGGCTGAACTCGCCGCGCTCGAGCGCGGTGTGCAGGGCGTGTTCGAGACGCAGGCGTTCGGCGTCCGCACCGTCGCGCTCGGGGTCGGCCAGGCGCCAGCCGGCGCGGCCCCCGCGCTTGGCCCGGTACATCGCGGCATCGGCCTGGCGCATCAGCGCCCCGCTGTCGCCGGCGTGTTCGGGGCACAGCGCCACGCCGATGCTCGCGCTGATGCGCAGCGTCTGGCCGCCGGGCAGGTTCACCGGTGCCGCCAGGGCCTGCGTCAGCTTGCGCGTGGCCGACTCGACCTGCGCCGGCGTGGCCACGTTGCGCAGCATCAGCACGAACTCGTCGCCGCCCATGCGCGCGACGACATCGTCGCCGCGCAGCGTCGCCGTGAGCCGCTTCGCCACCTCGACCAGCAGCTGGTCGCCGACATCGTGGCCGAGGCTGTCGTTGATCTGCTTGAAGCGGTCGAGGTCGATGAAGACCAGGGCCAGGCGCTCCGCGCCGTGGCGGCAGCGCTGCACCGCGTCGTCGAGCATCAGCTGCAGGCCGGCGCGGTTGTAGACGCCGGTGAGCGCGTCGTGCTCGGCCAGGTGGCGCAGGTGCTCGGCGGCGCGCCGGCGGTCGGTGATGTCGATCGAGGCGCGCACGTTGCCGATGTGGCGCCCGGCGTCGTCGAACAGCTTCACGACCATCACGCTGACATGGATGCGGCGGCCATCCTTGCGCACGTAGGTCCACTCCGAGTCGGTGCCGCCCTGGCGCTGGTGGTAGAGCTGGAACAGGTCCGGCCCCGGCAGCACCGGGCGGCCGAGTTCGGCGCCGAGTTCGCGGCAGCGCTGCTGCACTTCGTCGTCGTCGTGGAACAGGCGCGGGACCTGCCCCACCAGCTCGGCGGCCGGGTAGCCGAGCAGCGCCTCGGTGGCGGCGTTGACGCTGACGATGCGGTGATCCGCGCCGATCACCATCACGCTGTAGGGCGCGACCTGCAGGATGCTCGAACCCAGGGCCTCCATTTCGCGCGCACGCGCGTCGGCGGCCTTCTGCTCGGTCAGGTCGGTCAGGCTCAGGCTGAACAGGCGGCGCTCGCCGTGCTCGAACGAGCCGATCGACAGGCTGACGGGCCGCTCGCCGCCGTCGGCGCCGCGGGCGCGGGTCTCGAGCCCGGCGCAGCCCGCGATCGGACGGCCCGCCAGGCCCGGCAGCAGGTCCGCCACCGCGCGCCCGATCAGGGCGCCGGCCGGCTGCCCGAACAGCGTGGACGCGGCGCGGTTCGCGTCCAGCACCGTGCCCCGCGGGTCGAGCGTCAGGATCGCGTCGCTGGTGCTGTCGAGCACGCCGCGCAGGCGTGCGGCCAGGCGCTTCGTGCCGGCGTAGGCGCGCTGCTTGGCCGCCGCGAGCCGGGTGCGCTGCCACATCGAGCCGGCCAGGCCGATCGACAGCAGGCAGGTCACGAGGGCGCCGCCGAGCAGCGTCTTCAGCGGCCCGGGGGCGGTCCACACCGGCAAGGGCTGGCTCGGCCAGACATCGACCTGCCAGCGCCGCCCGGCCACCACGACGAGCTGCCGATGCTGCGGCAGGCTGCGCGTGTCGGGCGTGCCGGCGAAGGAGGCGCTGACGCCCAGCGGCGCTACACCGGGGCCGGCGGGCTCGACCGGGCCGATGTCGTCGATGCGGATCCGCATCGACGCGGCGCTGGCCTGGTAGAGCGGCGCGAGCAGTTTCGGCAGGTCGATCAGCACCGACACCACGCCGACGAAGGCCGCGCGCCGCTGCGCCACGCTCGCCAGCGCGGCCCCCGGCACGTAGATCGGCGCGCGCAGCGCCAGCCCGTCGACGACGGCCGGTTGCTGCGGATCGAGCGCAAACGGTTCCGAGGCGGCGATCTCGCCGGCGTCCCGGGCGCGTTCGATGGCCAGGCGGCGATTCTTGAGCGCGAAGGTGTCCAGGCCGAGCGTCGCCCGCGACAGCGGCGAGAGCTGCTCCGAGGGTTCGATCAGCGTGGTCGGCAGGTAGTCGCCGCGCTCGCCGGCGGGCAGGATGTCGAATTGGCCCAGCGCCTGGACCATCGAGGCGCTCGGGTGCAACGGCGCCTGCGAGCGCACCTGGGCGACGAAGCGCGCCCGGTCGGTGCCCGCCACCCACGGCGAGACCCGGATCGCGCGCACCGCGGGGTAGCGTTCCGGAACCCGCAGCGCCAGGTAGAAATCGCGAAACTCGCGGCCGTCGATCAGGCCCTGGGTGCGGAACAGCCCGGCGGTGGCGCGGGCCGGATCGAGGTGATGCTCGACGCGCGCCTGGATGCGCTCGACCTGCTCGCGCGCCGCGGCCTCGAAGCGCTCGTGCGCCGCCGCGCGCTCTTGGCGCGCGCTGCCGGCCCAGGCCAGCAGCGCGAGCGCCACGCTGGCGATCAGCGTGGCGATCGGCAGGATTCGCCGGGGCGCCCATCGGCCCGCGGCGCCGTGGCGCGCGGGCTCGTGGTCACCCGCGTCATCGATGTCGGCGGGGTCGGGGTGCGGGTTCAAGATCAGGGGGACTCTCTTCGAGCGCCGCGTGCGACCGTGGCACGCGTTGCCCGAAAGAATAGGGCGCCGGGCCCGCGGCGATGGCCGGATCAGACCCCGACTCGCCGCGCAATTGCTTCAGGCCTCGAGCTGACCCGGCGCACTGACGGGGCACGCCGCGAGCCAGGCCTCGAGCGCCGCGGGGGCCATCGGCCGGCCGGTGTGGTAGCCCTGGATGGCGTCGCACCACGCCTGCGCCAGCGCGGCCTGCACCGGCGCGGTCTCGACCCCTTCGGCGACGACGGTCATCTTCAGCCGGTGCGCCAGCGCGATGATGGCTTCGCTGATCGCGCGGTCCTTCGGCTCGGTCAGGATGTCCTTGACGAGCGAGCGGTCGATCTTGAGCTTGTCCATCGGCAGCCGGCTCAGGTAGCTCAGGCTCGAGTAGCCGGTGCCGAAGTCGTCGATCGACAGCTTCACGCCGAGCGCCTTCAGCGCGTGCAGCCGGGCCAGGCGCTCGTCGGTGTGGTCCATCAGCGTCGATTCGGTCAGCTCGAGCTCGAGCATCGCGGCCGGCACGCCGTGGCGCGCCAGCGAGCCGCGCAGCGCCGGCAGCAGGCCGGGGTCGAGCAGCTGCACCGCCGACAGGTTCACCGACAGCACGCCGACCTCGACGCCGCGCGCGCGCCAGTCGGCGAGCTGGCGGCAGGCCTCGTCGATGACCCATTCGCCGACCGGCACGATCAGGCGCGATTCCTCGGCGAGCGGAATGAACACCGCCGGCGCGACCTCGCCGAGCTCGGGCGTGTGCCAGCGCAGCAGCGCCTCGACGGCGACGAGCGAGCCGTCGAGTGCGTGCACCTGGGGCTGGAATGCCAGGCGCAGCTCGCCGCGGCCGACCGCGTTGCGCAGCAGCAGTTCGATCTGCAGCTTCTGCTGCGCGCGCTCGTTCAGGTCGTGGGTGAAGAAGTGGACGCTGTCGCGGCCGCTCGCCTTGGCCTGGTACATCGCGGTGTCGGCGTGGCGCATCAGCTCGTCCATGTCGAGCGTGTCGCCGGGGAACATCGCGATGCCCACGCTGCACGACACGTTCAGCTCCACCGCGTCGATCGCGTAGGGCGCGCGCAGCGCGACGAGCAGGCGCTGCGCGATCTGCTCGGCCTCGGTGTTGCCGCTCACGCCGTTGAGCAGCACGACGAACTCGTCACCGCCGAAGCGGCTCACGGTGTCGGCCTCGCGGATCGACAGGCGCAGGCGCTGCGCGACCTGCTGGAGCAGCGCGTCGCCGACCTGGTGGCCGAGCGAGTCGTTGATGGTCTTGAAGCGGTCGAGGTCGATGAACAGCACCGCCACCGGCTGGCCGGTGCGGGTGGACTGCCGCATCGCCTCGCGCAGCCGCTGCTCGGCGACATGGCGGTTCGGCAGCCCGGTCAGCACGTCGTGGTCGGCGAGGTAGCGCACGCGTTCTTCCGAAGCCTTGCGGTCAGTGATGTCCAGGCAGCTGAAGATGTAGTGCGAGAGCGTGCCGCTCGCGTCGCGCACCGCGGTCAGCACGGCCCAGGCCGGGAACGCGCCGCCCTCGCGCTTGCGCACCGAGACCTCGCCGCGCCACCAGCCGCGGCTGTCCGCGGTGGCCCAGAGCTGGCGCGCCTGCGGGGCCGGCAGCTCGCCGACCTGGACGAAGTCGAGCTCCTGGCCGACCACCTCGGCCGGGTCGAAGCCGCCGGCCTTGCAGATCGCCCGGTTCGCCGACAGCAGCCGGCCGCGCGCGTCGAGCAGCACGATGCCCTCGGACGAGGCCTCGAACACCTTGGCCCAGAGTTCCAGGCGCTGCTCGAGCGCCTTCAGGCTGTTGATCGGCGTGAACGCGGTGACGACCGCGTCCTGGCCCTGGTAGTCCAGGCGGCACGCCGACAGCACCGCCCACGCGGTGTGCGGGCCGTGCTGCCAGTGGACCTCGAACTCGTGCACCACGCCCTGGTCCGAGAGCTGCTGGAAGAAGCGCCGCCGCAGCTCCGGCGAGATGCCCTTGGCCCACGGGTCGGCCTCGGTGTCGCCGAGCCAGGCGCGCGCCTGCGGGTTGGCGTGCAGCACGCGGTGGTCGGGAATGGAGGTGACCATCAGCGGCACCGGCATGCGCTCGAGCAGGCGCTGCTGCGCCTCGGCGGCGCGCGCGCTCGCCGCCATCTCCTGCTGCACCTGGCGCTGGTGGTCGAGCTGCGCCAGCATCTCGTTGAAGCCCAGCACCAGGCGGCCGATCTCGTCGCCGCTGGTCCACGTCGAGCGCAGCGCGTGGTCGCCGGTGCGGCGCACCGTGTCGACCACCTGCGACAGCCCGCGCAGCGGCCGCGAGATGCGCCCCGCCACGAAGAACACCGCCAGCAGGATCACCGCCAGCAGCAGCGCCGCGGTGCCCAGGTGCAGCCACATGCGGACGAAGAAGTCGTGCACGCGGATGTCGATCAGCCGCGTCAGCTCGGCGGTGCCGCGGCCCCAGGCGTTGTCGAGCGCGTCCAGCACATCGCGCTCGGCGGCGTCGATCTGGCGGCGCTCGACGGGTTCGCCGCCGGCGGCGTCGCGCACCACGGCGCGGAAGCGCTCGATCGCCGCGTCCAGACGCGCC
Source organism: Burkholderiaceae bacterium (assembly GCA_035554275.1). Taxonomy (GTDB): domain Bacteria; phylum Pseudomonadota; class Gammaproteobacteria; order Burkholderiales; family Burkholderiaceae_C; genus LMDS01. Next base: position 3,757 of record DATMIN010000648.1, on the reverse strand, counting down.
TGCGCCGGCGCCAGGCGCTCGCGCAGCAGCGGCTGCGCGGCGGCCACCGCCTCGGCGTAGTCGGCGCCGATGCCGTTGCCGGCCGAGCGCAGCTCGCCCTCGAGCACGAACAGCCGGGTGCGCTCGGCCGGGGCGATCGCAACGCCGTCGGCGACGTTGTGCAGCCGCGGCGTGATCTGCGCGACCGCGTCCAGCAGGGTCGGGTAGCGCAGCAGGATCAGCGACATCGTGTAGTAGCTGTCCAGGTCCGGGTCGAGGATCAGGTTCGACTGGTTGCCCACGCGCGTGACGAGCGCCTTGCCTTGCTCGAGCGCCGCCTGGCGCGGCGCCGGCGCTGGGCCGGCGGCGCCGAGCGGCGCGAGGCTGCGCACGAAGCGCTCGTGCAGCTCGGCGCTGCCCATGCCGGCGCCGTGCTGCAGCTCGGCCTCGGCGAGCCGCGCGAGCACGGCGGCGCCGGTGTCGGGCGCCGGGGCGCTGCGGCCGAGCGCGACCAGCGTCGGCCGCAGCGCCTCGATGTAGGCGGTGCCGCTCAGCTCCTTGCGCGAGAAGTCGATCGCGATGTACTTCTCGCGGATCAGGATGCTGCTGATGAATAGCACCGTGCACAGGTCGAGCAGGTAGATCAGCAGCAGCTTCTTGCCCACGCTCAGGTCCGACAGCCGGCGCAGCAGCGATGCGGCGACGCGCGAGCCGACGCCGCGAAGGGGGTGCGAGATGGCGACGCCAGCGGCCATGGCAATGTTGCTCCGATGGGGCCCGGCACGCGGCCGTGGCGATGGAAGGATCCCGCCCGCAGCGCCCGATTGGTGCGCCGCAACAAGAGTTCAGCAGGGACTTCGGCCGCCCGCAGCCACACTTGAGCGTGCTTCGCCGCGCGGCGCTACTGGAAGTGCTGCAGCATGCGCTCGAGCGCCATCGTGAACGGCCCCTCGAGCATCGGCAGCGTCAGCAAGATGCCGATCAGCCCGGTCGACACGGTGATCGGAAAGCCGATCGCGAAGATGTTCACCTGCTGCGCGACGCGCGAGATGATGCCCAGCACCAGGTTCACGAACAGCAGCATCGCCACCATCGGCAGCGCGATCCACAGGCCGAGGCGGAAGATCTCGGCGCCCCAGACCTGCGGCTGCAGCGCGCGCAGGAACGCGAACGGTTCGGGCCCGACCGGGAACACCTGAAAGCTCTGGATCACCGCGGCGATCAGCATCAGGTGGCCGCCGGTGACGATGAACAGCCAGCTCACCGAGATGCTGAAGAAGCGGCTCGTCGCGGTCGCGTCGCCGCCGGTCATCGGGTTGAAGAAGCCGGCGAAGTTCAGGCCCATCTGCAGGCCGACGAGCTCGCCGGCGAACTCGACCGCGGCGAACACCACCCGCACCGCGAAGCCGAGGCAGACGCCGATCAGCACCTGCTGCACCACCGCGAGCGCACCGGCCGCGGAATCGAGCGGGATCAGCGGCATCGCCGGCAGCGTGGCCTGGGCGCAGAACGCGATCAGGAACGCGAGCGCGACCCGCACGCGGCGCGGCACGCCGCGCTGCGCGAACACCGGCAGCGAGCCGAACAGCGCGAGCACGCGCAGGAACGGCCACAGCAGCGGCGTGATCCACGCCAGCACCTGGGTGTCGGTGAAGGTCAGCATCGCGCTACCCGCGGCGCGCCTCGGGCCAGCGCCGGGCCGCCAAGGGCCACGAGGTGGCCCACTTCGTGGACCATGGCGGCCCGAGTTCCCCTCGGGGGACGGCGCCGCAGGCGCCCAAGGGCCGACATGACTCTAGCCGACGGCGCTCGGAATCGACTGCAGCGTGCGCTGGATGTACTCGACCAGCGTCGTCATCATCCACGGCCCGACGATCGCCAGCACCGCGACCGCGCCGATCACCTTCGGCACGAACGACAGCGTCGCCTCGTGGATCTGCGTCGCGGCCTGGAAGATGCTGACGACGAGGCCGATCACCAGCACGCTGAGCAGCAGCGGCGCCGAGACCATCAGCAGCATGTACAGGCCCTGCTGGCCGACGGTGAAGACTTGGGTGGCGTCCATGGAATTTCCGGCGGCGAGCGGTCAGGTGACGAAGCTGGCGGCGAGCGAGCCGAGCAGCAGGTTCCAGCCGTCGGCCAGCACGAACAGCATCAGCTTGAACGGCAGCGCGATCAGCACCGGGCTGAGCATCATCATGCCGAGCGACATCAGCACGCTGGCGACGATCATGTCGATGATCAGGAACGGGATGAAGATCAGGAAGCCGATCTGGAACGCACTCTTCAGCTCGCTCGTCACGAACGCCGGCACCAGCACCTTGAACGGCACGTCGGCGCTCTTGACCGCCGGGTCGATCTTCGCGAGCTTGGCGAACAGCATCAGGTCGGCCTGGCGCGTCTGCTTCAGCATGAAGCCGCGCATCGGCACCTCGCCGCGCTTGAGCGCCTCGTCGAACGCGATCTTGTTTTCCGAGTACGGCTGGTACGCGTCGGCGTAGACCTTGTCGAGCGTCGGGCCCATCACGAAGAACGTGAGGAACAGGCTCAGCCCGATCACCACCTGGTTCGGCGGCGCCGCCTGCGTGCCCAGCGCCTGGCGCAGCAGGCTCAGCACGATCACGATGCGCGTGAAGCCGGTCATCAGCAGCAGCACCGCGGGCAGGAACGACAGCGCGGTGAAGAACAGCAGCGTCTGGATCGGCACCGAGTAGCTGGTGCCGCCTGCGCCCTGGCCGATCACGAGCGGCAGCGCGGCGTTGCCGGTGGCGGCCTGGGCGTGCGCGAGCAGCGGCAGCGCGGCGAGCACGAGGGTAGCGGCGCGCACGACGCAGCGGCGCGCGGTGGGTGAGCGGTGCATCACGGCGCCGCGCCCTTGTCGTGGCGCAGCCGGCCGAGCAGCTGCGCGAACGGCGTGGCCGGCAGCGCGGCGGCGGGCGCGGGCGGATCGGCCTGCGGCGCCATCGTGTGCAGCGTGGTGATGTTCTGCGCGGTCACGCCCAGCACCAGCCAGCGCCGCTCGTCGCCGTGGCCGACCTCGACCGTGACGATGCGCTGGCTCGCCGACAGCGGCAGCGCGGCGATGCTGCGCAGCATGGTGCCGCCCGCGGCGCCGCCGAACATGGCACCCGCGGGCGTGCGCTTGAGCAGCCACAGCGCGGCCGGGATCATCGCGAGGATCGCGACGAACCACAGCAGCGAGGAAAACGCGCCGGACGGCATCGAGGTCATTTCATCCCCGGCTGAGGCGGCGCATGCGCTCGCTCGGCGTCACGATGTCGGTCAACCGGATGCCGAACTTGTCGTTGACGACCACGACCTCGCCCTGCGCGATCAGGTAGCCGTTGACGAGCACGTCCATCGGCTCGCCGGCCAGCGCCTCGAGCTCGACCACCGAGCCTTGCGCGAGCTGCAAGATGTTCTTGATCGGGATCCGCGTCCTGCCGAGCTCGACCGTGAGCTGGACCGGGATGTCCAGGATCATGTTGATGTCGTTGCCGGCGTTCGTCGTGCCGGTCGGGGTGAAGTTCTGGAACGCGGCCGGCGCGATCTGGTCGTGCACCTCGGACGCGGTCTCGGGCTTGGCTTCGGACAGCGCGGCGGCCCATTCGGCGGCCATCGCGTCCTGTTCGGCAGATGCGGTGTTGTCAGCTGACATGTGATTCCCCCAGCCAGCCCTTGTCGGAACTGGTCAGCAGTTGATTGACCTTGAGCGCGTACTTGCCGTTCGAGGTGCCGTAGTGGCAGTCGAACACCGGCACCCCGACCACCTTGGCCT
>DATMIN010000647.1:0-8476 GCA_035554275.1 Burkholderiaceae bacterium | reverse complement strand
TGATCGTCGTCGCGCCCTCTGCAATCACCGCTTCGAGCACGCGGCACAGGAAGTCGGGGTCGGACCGGTAGCCGTCTTCGGGCGAGAACTCGACATCTCCGGACAGATTGCGCGCAAAGCGCACCGACAGCCGGGCCTGCTCGAAGACCTGGTCCGGCGTCATGCGCAGCTTCTTCTCCATGTGCAGCGCGCTGGTCGCGAGGAACAGGTGGATGCGCGTCGCGCTGCCGCCCTTCAGCGCCTCGGCCGCGCGCGTGATGTCGCGGTCGTTGGCGCGCGCCAGCGAGCACACCGTGCTGTCCTTGATCGCGTGCGCGATTGCCTTCACGCACTCGAAGTCGCCGTTCGACGAGGCGGCGAAGCCGGCCTCGATCACGTCGACGCGCAGCCGCTCGAGCTGGCGGGCGATGCGCAGCTTCTCGTCCTTGGTCATCGAGGCGCCGGGCGACTGCTCGCCGTCGCGCAAGGTGGTGTCGAAAATGATCAGCTTGTCGGCCATGGTGGCTGCTCCGGATGGGTCTGGGGATCAACGCGCAGGATCGGAAATGAGAAACGGCCCGCTGCGAGTTGCATACGGGCCGTTGAATCAGGACGTGCGGACGTGCGTGACTAGCGAACCCGGGGTTCCCTAAGGAGTAGCAGCAGCAGCGACGCGGCGAATTCGTTCATGATCGAAGCAACTCTATCACACTAGGCTCCGCCGATGACGCAGCTCTCCAGCCGCGACACATACGCGTTCTCGCCCCGCTGCCAGCGCCTGGGGAATTTCGTTGTGGCCGACGCGAAGCTTCGTTCGCAGCCCGCCTTGAGGCGGTCATGAAGCTCGGCAATGACGGTATCCACCCGGTCGATCCACTCGGCCGATGCGGTGAGGACCTCGAGCTCGGCGCCCTCGATATCGATCTTCAGGATGTCGACGTGATCGATCCGGTATTCGCGCATCACCGACGCCATGGTCATCGAGCGCACCAGCGCTGACGCTCTGCTGCCCTCATTTTTCGTGGCGGTCATGAAACCCCACTCGCCCAAGCCTGGATCGACGATCTCGATTTCGCCGTCCTGGTCCCAAAGAGCCGCATGAATCGGGACGATGTTGGGATACTGCGCGGCGTTGCGCTCCAAGAGCCGAAAGTTCGACGCCTCGCACTCGATCGCATAAATTCGCGCGGCGGGGAACCGGTTGGCGAAATAGATCGAGGCCAGCCCAATGTTGGCGCCGGCGTCGATGATGACGCGCGGATCCTGTTTGACATCGAATCGATACTCGGTGTCGAGGAAAACCTGCTCGTACACATCGACGTCGGACGAAGGAACGCGCATGAAGATGGGCCGCGACAGCGCAGGCACATCGAAGGCGATCGTGCGGGGTCGCCCCGAAAGTTTTCCGCCGACGGCGGCAACCAGGCCGGGCAGCCCCAAGATCCGCAGATAACGCACAAGTCGATGAATCAAAGCTCACTCCTCGAACAATCCGGTTGATACCGCAACACTGGCTCGCCGTGGCGGCTGCGGGCATCACAAGGCCCTTCTTTCGTCTCTAACGGTGCAGCCCTTGCTCGTCGGGCTCGTCCATCGAGGTCGAGATGACGCTGACCGGCCGCCCCTTCATGCGCTTCCACACGTAGACGCCGTAGCCCGACAGCCCGTAGAGCATGAACAGCCCGAACAGCGCGCCCGGCAGGTGGATATTGATGATCGCGATGAACAGCGCGATCGCCACGATCACGATGAACGGCACCGAGCGCTTGAAGTTCACGTCCTTGAAGCTGTAGAACGGCACGTTGGTGACCATCGTCAGCCCCGCGTAGAGCGTGACGCCGAAGGTCGTCCACATCAGCCACGGGCCTTCGCCGCCGCCGTCGAGGCCCTGGTTGTCCATCAGCCAGACGAAGCCCATCACCAGCGCCGCCGCGGCCGGGCTCGGCAGGCCCTGGAAGAAGCGCTTGTCGACGACGCCCAGGTTGGTGTTGAAGCGCGCCAGCCGCAACGCCGCGCACGAGCAGTAGACGAACGCGGCGATCCAGCCCGGCTTGCCCAGGCCCTTGAGCGCCCACTCGTACGCGATCAGCGCCGGCGCGGCGCCGAACGAGACCATGTCGGACAGGCTGTCCATCTGCTCGCCGAAGGTGCTCTGGGTGTTCGTCATGCGCGCGACCCGGCCGTCGAGCGAATCGAGCACCATCGCGCAGAACACGCCGTAGGCGGCCTGCTCGAAGCGGCCGTTCATTGCCATCACCACCGCGTAGAAGCCGCCGAACAGCGCCGCCAGCGTGAACAGGTTGGGCAGGATGTAGATGCCCTTGCGGCGCGGTCGCGGCAGGACCTCGATCGCGTCGTCTTCGTCGTCGAGGGTGTTACTCATCGGCACAGGATAGCGCGGATGCGCCGCGGGCATCGCGGCGCCGGCGCTCGCGGGTCAGTTCTTCGACTGGTCGACGAGCCGGTTCTTCTTGATCCACGGCATCATCGCGCGCAGCTGCTCGCCCACCACCTCGATCGGGTGCTCGGCGGTCAGGCGGCGCCGGCTCATCAGCGTCGGCGCACCGGCACGGTTCTCGACGATGAAGCTCTTCGCGTACTCGCCGGTCTGGATGTCCTTGAGCACCTGCTTCATGACCTTCTTGGTCTCGTCGGTGACGATCCTCGGCCCGGTCACGTACTCGCCGTATTCGGCGTTGTTCGAGATCGAGTAGTTCATGTTCGCGATGCCGCCTTCGTAGATCAGGTCGACGATCAGCTTCAACTCGTGCAGGCACTCGAAGTACGCCATCTCGGGCGCGTAGCCCGCTTCGGTCAGCGTCTCGAAACCCGCCTTGATGAGTTCCACGGCGCCGCCGCACAGCACGGCCTGCTCGCCGAACAGGTCGGTCTCGGTCTCTTCGCGGAAGTTGGTCTCGATCACGCCGGCCTTGCCGCCGCCGTTGGCCGCCGCGTAGCTCAGCGCCAAGTCTCTTGCCTTGCCGGTCTTGTCCGCATGCACGGCGATCAGGTGCGGCACGCCGCCGCCTTGCGTGTAGGTCGAGCGCACGGTGTGGCCCGGGGCTTTCGGCGCGACCATCCACACATCGAGGTCGGCGCGCGGCACGACCTGGCCGTAGTGCACGTTGAAGCCGTGCGCGAACGCGAGCGAGGCGCCCGGCTTGATGTTCGGCTCGACGTCGTTCTTGTAGACGGCGGCGATCTGCTCGTCGGGCAGCAGCATCATCACGACGTCGGCCTGCTTCACCGCATCGGCCACGTCGGCGACCTTCAGCCCGGCCTTCTCGGCCTTCGCCCACGACGGCCCGCCCTTGCGCACGCCGACGGTGACCTTGACGCCGCTGTCGTTCAGGTTCTGCGCGTGCGCGTGGCCCTGCGAGCCGTAGCCGATGATCGTGACGTTCTTGCCCTTCACGAGGCTCAGGTCGGCGTCCTTGTCGTAGTAGACCTTCATGTTGCGTTCTCCAAAAAAAGTATGTGAAGGGCTCCGCAGGAGCCCGCTGTCCTAGACCCGAAGGATTCTCTCGCCGCGACCGATCCCGCTGGTGCCGGTGCGCACGGTTTCGAGAATGGCGGCGCGGTCGATCGCCACCAGGAAGGCGTCGAGCTTGCCGGTGTCGCCGGTCAGCTCGATCGTGTAGCTCTTGTCGGTCACGTCGATGATGCGGCCACGGAAGATGTCGGCCATGCGCTTCATCTCGTCGCGCTCCTTGCCGACCGCGCGGACCTTGATCAGCATCAGCTCGCGCTCGGTGAATGCGCCTTCGGTCAGGTCGACGACCTTGACGACCTCGATCAGCCGGTTCAGGTGCTTGGTGATCTGCTCGATCACCTCGTCGGAGCCCTTGGTGACGATCGTCATGCGCGACAGCGATGCGTCTTCGGTCGTCGCGACCGTCAGGCTCTCGATGTTGTAGCCGCGCGCCGAGAACAGCGCGACGACGCGCGACAGCGCGCCCGGCTCGTTCTCGAGCAAGAGGGCAATGATGTGTTTCATGAGGATTGAACGGGTTGGGGTGTGCTCTTCAGTGCCGCCGGCGGTAACCGGCGAACCTTGGCCACACCCGGCCAAAAAGCGAGAACTCAGAGGTCTTCGGAGCCGAGCAGCATCTCGCTGATGCCCTTGCCGGCCTGCACCATCGGCCAGACGTTCTCGGTCGGGTCGGTGCGGATGTCGAGGAACACGGTGCGGTCCTTCAGGCGGATCGCCTCGCGCAGCGCGCCCTCCACGTCCGAGGGCTTTTCGACCAGCAGCCCGACGTGGCCGTAGGCCTCGGCGAGCTTGACGAAGTCGGGCAGCGCGTCCATGTAGCTGTGCGAGTAGCGCCCGCCGTAGTCGATCTGCTGCCACTGCCGCACCATGCCGAGATAGCGGTTGTTCAGCGAGATGATCTTGACCGGCGTCTTGTACTGCAGGCAGGTCGACAGCTCCTGGATGCACATCTGGATCGAGCCCTCGCCGGTGATGCAGAACACATCCGCGTCGGGCTTCGCGAGCTTGATGCCCATCGCGTACGGCAGGCCCACGCCCATCGTGCCCAGACCGCCGGAGTTGATCCAGCGGCGCGGCTCGTCGAAGCCGTAGTACTGCGCCGCCCACATCTGGTGCTGGCCGACGTCGGAGGTGACGTACGCGTCGCTGCCACGCGTCAGCTCCCAGAGCGTGCGCACGACCTGCTGCGGTTTGATGACTTCCTTGCTGTCCTTGAACGCGAGGCAGTCGCGCTTGCGCCACTCGTTGATCTGGCTCCACCAGGCCGAGATCGTCGCCTTGTCGGGTTTCGTCTGCGCGTCGCGGACCTGCGCGATCAGCTCCTGCAGCACGTCCTTCACGTCGCCGACGATCGGGATGTCGACGCGCACGCGTTTGCTGATCGAAGATGGATCGATATCGACGTGGATGATCTTGCGCTCGACCGAGGCGAAGTGCTTCGGGTTGCCGATCACGCGGTCGTCGAAGCGCGCGCCCACCGCCAGCAGGACGTCGCAGTGCTGCATCGTCATGTTGGCCTCGAAGGTGCCGTGCATGCCGAGCATGCCGAGGAACTGCGGATCGCTTGACGCCATCGCGCCCAGGCCCATCAGCGTGTTCGTGACCGGGTAGCCGAGCAGGTGCGCGAGCTCGCGCAACTCGGCCGACGCGTTGCCGAGCACCACGCCGCCACCGGTGTACAGGTATGGCCGCTTCGCGTTCAGGAGCAGTTGCACAGCCTTGCGGATCTGCCCGCCGTGGCCCTTGCGCACCGGGTTGTACGAGCGCATCTCGACGCGCTCGGGGTAGTGGAACGGCGCCTTCGCCATCGACACGTCTTTCGGGATGTCGACGACGACCGGCCCGGGCCGGCCGGTGCGCGCGATGTGGAACGCCTTCTTCATCGTCAGCGCCAGCTCGCGCACGTCCTTGACGAGGAAGTTGTGCTTGACGATCGGGCGCGTGATGCCGACGGTGTCGCATTCCTGGAACGCATCGAGGCCGATCGCGGGCGTCGGCACCTGGCCGGTGATGATCACCATCGGGATCGAGTCCATGTACGCGGTCGCAATGCCGGTCACGGCATTCGTCACGCCCGGCCCCGAGGTGACCAGTGCGACGCCGACCTCGCCGGTGGCGCGCGCGTAGCCGTCGGCGGCGTGCACCGCGGCCTGCTCGTGGCGCACGAGCACGTGCTCGATCGTCTCCTGCTTGTAGAGCGCGTCGTAGATGTACAGAACGGCACCGCCGGGGTAGCCCCAGAGGAACTGCACGTTCTCGGCCTGCAGGCACTTGACGAGGATTTCGGAGCCGTTCGGCTCCGTGGGGGGATGCGCCGGCTGTGCCGCGGCGGCCCGCTTCATTTCGGTGGGCGAGATGTCCATGTTCGAGAACCTTTGCGATTTTCTCTGACGAAAAACCATCGGTGCGCCTGCCCGCATCCTCGTGAGATGGGTGTGGCGCCTGGGGCCGACGCGAATGGGCGCCCGGGTCGGGCGTCCGGCGGTCGGCCGGGGACTGTCGTGCAACCGGTGATTATGTCACCGCTCGCGCGCCTGCCGGGCAGGTGACGGGCCGCTGCGACACGCGGTGAGATAATCCCCGGTTGTTCGCGGGGTCCTTTTCTCCTGGCACCAGACGCTCTTGGCATCCGACAAAGAACTCTCCGACTTCCTGAAGAGCGTTGACAAGCGCGCCTTCAAGCGCGCGCTCTATGCCGTTCGCGACGAAGACGCCGCGCTCGACATCGTGCAGGACACGATGATCCGGCTCTCGGAGAAATACGCCGACCGGCCGGCCGCCGAGCTGCCACTGCTGTTCCAGCGCATCTTGTCGAACGCGACGATGGACTGGTTCCGGCGCCAGAAGGTCCGCAACGCGGCGGTGCGCAACTTCTCCGACTTCGAGCCGGCCGGCGGCGACGGCGATTTCGACATCCTCGAGACGCTCGAGGCGCTGGGCGGCTCGCTCGCGTCGGAGAGCGCTTCCGACTCGGTTTCACGGGCGCAGATCCTGCTAGCCATCGAGGCCGAAGTGGAGAAACTGCCCGGTCGTCAACGCGAGGCCTTCCTGCTGCGTTACTGGGAGGAACTCGATGTCGCCGAGACGGCTGCTGCCATGGGCTGCTCGGAGGGCAGCGTCAAGACGCACTGCTCGCGCGCCGTGCACGCCTTGTCGACGGCCCTGAAGGCAAAGGGAATCACGCCATGAACCAGAACCGCTTCAACCCGCCCGCCGCCAGCCACGCCGCCCTCGAGGCCCTGCAATCGCGCTTCGCCTATCGCGTGGCCGCGCGCCTGAGCGCCGGCTCGGCCGAGCTCTCGCCCGAGATCGGCGAGCGGCTGCGCTTCGCCCGCGAGAGGGCGCTCGAGCGTGCCCGCGCCGTCCGCGCGGCCCAGAGCCGCCCGGTCGTCGGCGTCTCGCGCGGTGGTGCGGCGGTGCTGGGCGCGGCCGGCTCGGGCTGGTGGCTGCGGTTCGCGTCGGTGCTGCCGGTGCTGGCGCTCGCCGCCGGCCTGTTCATGATCCAACGCATGCAGGAGAACGCCCAGATCGCCACCGCCGCCGAGGTCGACGCCGCGCTGCTCGCCGACGACCTGCCGCCCAGCGCCTACAGCGACGCCGGCTTCGCCGAATTCCTGAAGACCCCGGGCGAGTGAGCGAGGCACGCATGACGGTGTCGCCGCGCTGCCCGCCCGCACCGGCGCGCCGGCGGCTCGGCGTGGCGCTCGCGATCGGCGCCACGCTGGCCGCGACGCTGCTCGCCGGCGCGGCGCTCGCGCAAGGCAGCGGCACGGTCCGCAGCGTCCCGGTGGCCGAGCCGGGCCAGCGCTGGGGGGATCTGAGGCCGGCGCAGAAGGCCGCGCTGAAGCCGCTCGAGCGCGAGTGGTCGGGCATCGACGCGCGCAGCCAGCAGAAGTGGATCGAGCTGTCGACGCGCTTCCCGACGCTGAGCCCGTCCGAGCAGGCGCGCATCCAAGAGCGGATGGGCGATTGGGCCAAGCTCACGCCGAAACAGCGCGGCGAGGCCCGCATGCACTTCCAAGAGGCCAAGCAGCTGCCGCCGCAGGATCGGCAAGCGCGCTGGGAGGCCTACCAGGCGCTGACGCCCGAGCAGCGCGCGCGCCTCGCCGGGCGCGCCGACCGCAGCGGCCGCGAGCCGCTGCCGCAGGCGAAGTCGAACATCGTTCCCAACCCCGCCGACGCCAGCCCGCCGCGCGCGGTCGCGCCCACCGTCGTGCAGGGCCGCCCCGGCGCGACCACGACGCTGGTGACGCGCCGGCCGAGCCCGCCCGGCCACCAGCAGACCGGCCTGCCGAAGATCGCCGCGACGCCCGACTTCGTGGATCGCAACACCCTGCTGCCGCAGCGCGGCCCGCAAGGCGCCGCGGCGCGCTCGGTGCCGCCGCCGGCCGAGGCCCCACCGCGCAAATGAGCGCCGGCCCGGCCGGTGACGCCGGCGCGCTCGAGGCACCGGGGCTCGGGCGCCGCATGGCCTCGTTCGTCTACGAAGGCCTGCTGTTGTTCGGCATCGGGCTGATTCCCGGCGCGCTCGGCGCGCTCTTCTTCGCGCTGACGGGCCAGCGCCACCCGCTGCAGGGCGAGGCGGCGCTGCAGGTGTTCACGGTCGCGCTTTACGCGATCTATTTCTCCTGGTTCTGGTCGGCGCGCGGCCAGACGCTGCCGATGAAGACTTGGCAGATCCGCGTCGTCACGGCACAGGGCCGCCCGTTGAGCCAGCCGCGCGCGCTGGCGCGCTTCGTCGCGAGTTGCGCATGGGTCGCGCCGGCGGTCTTGCTCGCGCACCTGAACGGCTGGTCGCCGCGCGCGACGCTCGCGGCGGTGGGCGTCGGCGTGGTCGGCTACGCGCTGCTCGCGCTGCTGCATCCGCAGCGCCAGTTCTGGCACGACGCGCTGTGCGGCACGCGCCTCGTCGACGAGCGCGCGTTCCACGGCGAAGGCTCGCGCGCCACGGCCTGATCGCGCCCGGCCGCGCCGCGGGCGCGAGGCACAATCCGGCCCCATGAC
>DATMIN010000646.1:0-13403 GCA_035554275.1 Burkholderiaceae bacterium | reverse complement strand
CGGGATGGAGCAATTCGCGTACCGAGTTCATGCACCACCGAACAAGTCGAGACTTCGATTCGACGGCGCCCTCGATTTCCAGCCGGCGCTGACATGCGCAAGGCGCGCAGCCAGCGCTGGGTGTGCGCGAGGTGAGAAGTCGATGCTTTTCTCGCGATCGACCGCGCCGTTGCCACAGTAGAATCCGGGCCGTTCGCGGGTGTAGTTCAATGGTAGAACGGCAGCTTCCCAAGCTTCATACGAGGGTTCGATTCCCTTCACCCGCTCCACGCCCTACGCTGCACGCTCGACGCCCGGTGATGCCGGGCGTTTTTCGTTGGAGGGCTCGCGCAAAGCCGTCACCGACGGCGGCATCCCGTCCGACGGCGCGAGCGGCGCCGCGCGCTGTATTCTTGGCCGATGATCCCCTCGCCAGCCCCCGCGCGCGGCTTTCGCGTCGTCACGCAGATCGCGCTGTCGCCGGCCACCACGGCGATGCTCGATGCGTCGGGCTTCGGCCCGTTCCAGCTGCACCTGTGTGCCGACCGCGCGGCCGTGCTGGCGCAGCTGGCCGGTGGCGCCGACGCGGTGATCCTGCGCGACGGCCCGCACGCGGCGGCGCTCGCGGCCGAGATCGGGCCGTCGTGTGCGCTGCTCGTCGCGGCCTCGGGCCTGCGCGCACCGGACGTGCTGGCCTGGCTCAGCGGCGGCGCGCAGGACGTGCTGCACCCCGACGAGCTCGACGCCGGCACGCTGCCGCAGCGCCTGCGCGCGGCGATCGAACGCAAGCGGCTCGAGCGCGAATCGCGCATGGCGTACGCGACCGATCTCGACACCGGCCTGCCGCATCAGCAGCAGCTGATCGAGCACATGAGCCAGCTGCTCGCGCTGCGCGAACGCGAGCCGGCGCCGATGGCGGTGCTGGCGCTGCGCATCGAGGGCCTGGGCTCGGCCGAGGCGCGGCTCGGTCGCGACGCGGCCCACGCGGTGCGCCGCAAGATCGGCGTGCGGCTGCGCGCCGGCGTGCGTGCGAGCGACGTGGTCGCGGCGATCGGCGACGACCTGTTCGCGGTGCTGCTGGTGTCGATCCTGGTGCCGGACGACGCCGAGCGCGTCGGCGCGAAGCTGGTGCGCTCGGTCACCGAGCCGCTCTCGATCGCGACGAACGAGGTGGCACTCGCGGCGGCGCTCGGCATCGGCCAGTTTCCGGCCGACGGCACCCAGCCCGATGCGCTGCTGCGCCGCGCGGTCGGCCTCGCGGCGAGCGCACCGGCGCTCGGGCGCGCCGGCTTCGCGAACTTCGCCGAGTCCGGCCCGGCCGACGCCGCCAACGACGCCTGAGACGGTGGTCTCGCGGGCGTCAGCGCGGCATGCGCGCCACGCTGCGAAGGCGCGGGCATCGACCCGCCACCTATAATCAAAAGCTCTTGAAAATCAAGCATTTATAGGTCTGGAAGCCCGCGGATGAAAGCAGCCGAGATCCGTTCGACGTTCCTGAAGTTCTTCGAAGCGAAGGGTCACACGATCGTCGCGTCGAGCCCCGTCGTGCCCGGCGACGATCCGACGCTGCTGTTCACGAACGCCGGGATGAACCAGTTCAAGGACGTGTTCCTCGGCTTCGACAAGCGCCCGTACACGCGCGCCACGACCGCGCAGAAGTGCATCCGCGCCGGCGGCAAGCACAACGACCTCGAGAACGTCGGCTACACGGCGCGCCACCACACCTTCTTCGAGATGCTGGGCAACTTCAGCTTCGGCGACTACTTCAAGAAGGAAGCGATCGCCTACGCGTGGGAGCTGCTGACCGAGGTCTACAAGCTGCCATCCGAGAAGCTCTGGGTCACGGTCTATGCCGAGGACGACGAGGCCTACGAGATCTGGAATCGGCAGATCGGCGTGCCGGCCGAGCGCATCGTGCGCATCGGCGACAACAAGGGCGCGCGCTACGCCTCCGACAACTTCTGGATGATGGGTGACACCGGCCCGTGCGGCCCGAGCACCGAGATCTTCTACGACCACGGGCCCGGGATCGCCGGCGGCCCGCCGGGCTCGCCCGAGGAGGACGGCGACCGTTACGTCGAGATCTGGAACAACGTGTTCATGCAGTTCAACCGCCAGGTTGACGAGAAGAGCGGCGCGTACGTGATGCACAAGCTGCCGAAGCCGAGCGTCGACACCGGCATGGGCCTGGAACGGCTGACCGCGGTGCTGCAGCACGTGCACAGCAACTACGAGATCGACCTGTTCGTCGAACTGCTGGGTGCCGCCAAGCGCGCTGTCGACGTCGCGGGTGGGCTGGACTGCGATGCGAACTCGCCGTCGCTGAAGGTCATCGCCGACCATATTCGTGCCTGCGCCTTCACCGTGGCGGACGGCGTGATCCCAGGCAACGAGGGTCGCGGCTACGTGCTTCGGCGCATTGCACGCCGGGCGATCCGTCATGGCTACAAGCTCGGTGCACGCAGCCCCTTCTTCAATCGCCTGGTCGTGCCGTTGGTGGCCCAAATGGGCACGGCCTATCCTGAACTGCAGCGCGATGCGGTGCGCATCACGGACGTGCTGCGCCAGGAGGAAGAGCGGTTCTTCCAGACCATCGCGAACGGGATGGAGATCCTCGAGAAGGCGCTCGCCACCGGGACCAAGCAGATCGACGGCGACCTCGCCTTCAAGCTGCACGACACCTACGGCTTCCCGCTCGACCTGACCGCCGACGTCTGCCGCGAGCGCGGCGTCAGCGTCGACAGCGCCGGCTTCGACGCGGCGATGAACCGCCAGCGCGAGCAGGCGCGCGCCGCCGGCAAGTTCAAGCTGGCGCAGGGGCTCGAATACGGCGGCGCGGCGACCGCGTTCCACGGCTACGACGAGCTCGCGCGCGACGGCGCGAAGGTGACGGCCGTGTACGTCGACGGCACGCCGGTCGCGCGTGCGGCGGCCGGCGACTTCGCGGTGATCGTGCTCGACCACACGCCGTTCTATGCCGAATCGGGCGGGCAGGTCGGCGACACCGGCGAGCTGCGCAACGCGAGCTCGCGCGTGATCGTCGACGACACGATCAAGGTGCAGGCCGCGGTGTTCGGCCACCACGGCCGCGTCGTCGAGGGCGAGATCAAGGTCGGCGACGTGCTGAACGCGCGCGTCGATGCCGAGCGCCGCGCCAAGACCGTGCGCAACCACTCGGCCACCCACCTGATGCACAAGGCGCTGCGCGAGGTGCTCGGCGAGCACGTGCAGCAGAAGGGCTCGCTCGTCAACGCCGAGCGCACGCGCTTCGACTTCGCGCACAACGCGCCGATGACGCCGGCGCAGATCGCCAAGGTCGAGGCGCTGGTCAACGCCGAGATCCTCGCCAATGCGCCGACGCAGGCGCGCGTGATGCCGATCGACGCGGCGCAGAAATCCGGCGCGATGATGCTGTTCGGCGAGAAGTACGGCGACGAGGTGCGCGTGCTCGACATCGGCAGCAGCCGCGAGCTGTGCGGCGGCACCCACGTGCAGCGCACCGGCGACATCGGGCTGTTCAAGATCGTCGGCGAGAGCGGCGTGGCCGCGGGCGTGCGGCGCGTCGAGGCGGTCACCGGCGACAACGCGCTGCACTACCTGCAGTCGCTCGAGGGCACCGTGCAGCAGCTCGCCGGCGCGCTGAAGGCGGCGCCCGCCGAGGTGCCGGCGCGGCTGACGCAGGTGCTCGATCAGGTGCGCGCGCTCGAGAAGGAACTGGGCGCACTGAAGGGCCGGCTCGCGTCGTCGCAGGGCGACGAGCTGATCGCGCGCGCGGTCGACGTGAACGGCGTCAAGGTGCTCGCCGCGCTGCTCGCCGGCGCCGACGCGAAGGCGCTGCGCGACACGATGGACAAGCTGAAGGACAAGCTGAAGAGCGCGGCGATCGTGCTCGCCAGCGTCGACGGCGCGAAGGTGCAGCTTGCCGCCGGCGTCACCAACGACCGGCTCGGCACGCTGAAGGCCGGCGAGCTCGTCAACTTCGTGGCCCAGCAGGTCGGCGGCAAGGGCGGCGGCAAGGCCGATCTCGCGATGGCCGGCGGCACCGATCCGGCCGGGCTCGACGCGGCGCTCGCGTCGGTGCGCGGCTGGGTCGCCGAACGGGCCTGACGTGACCCTGCTGATCCGCCGCGCGAAGGTGTCGGACGCCAGCGCCCTGGCGCGGCACATGAGCGACCCGGGCGTCTTCGGCGGGCTGTTGCAGATGCCGTATCCGAGTGAGGAAGCGTGGGCGAAGCGGCTGCTCGACAGCACCGCCGCGGCCGGCGCCGATTTGCTGCTCGTCGCCGAACGCGACGGTGAACTGCTCGGCGCGGGCGGGTTGAACGCCGTCAGCTCGCACGTGCGACGCCGGCATGCCATGGGCCTCGGCATCCACGTCGCGCCGAGCGCGCAACGGCAGGGCATCGGCCGCGCGCTGATGGCGGCGCTGTGCGATTACGCCGACCGTTGGGCCGGCGTGCTGCGGCTCGAACTGCTCGTCTACGCCGACAACGAGCGCGCGATCGGGCTGTACCGCCAATTCGGCTTCGAGGCCGAGGGCACGATGCGCGCGCATGCGCTGCGCGACGGCGTGTATGTCGATTCGCTCGCGATGGCGCGCTTGCACCCGAACCCGCCGCAAATCGCGCCGGGCTGACGCCGGCGGGTCGGGCGATTCAGGCGGCGCCGGCCCAGAACACGCCGAACCAGCCGCGCTCGTCGCTCCAGTGCCGCGGTGCCGCGAAGCCGGCCTCGACGAGCAGCGCCGAAAAGCCCTCGAGCGTGTACTTGCACGAGTTCTCGGTGTGGATGCGTTCACCGGCGCGAAAGTGCCGCTGCGCGCCGGGCCAGCGCACGAGCAGATCCGCGCGCGCCTGCAGGTGCATCTCGACGCGCGACTGCGCCGCGTTGTAGAGCGCGACGTGCTGCCACTGCGCGACCTCGAAGTCGCTGCCGATCAGCCGGTTCAACTGGCGCAACAGGTTCAGGTTGAAGGCCGCGGTGACGCCGAGCGCGTCGTCGTAGGCGGCCTGCAGTGTCGCGGCGTCCTTGACCAGATCGACGCCGATCAGCAGGCCGCCGCCCGTCGCGCGCTCGCGCACGCGGCGCAGGAACGCGAGCGCTTCGGCGGGCGTGAAGTTGCCGATGCTCGAGCCGGGATAGAAGAACGCAGCGCGGCCGTCGATCAGCTCGTCGGGCAGCTCGAGCGTGGCCGAGAAGTCCTGCCCGAGGCCGATCACGTCGAGCGCCGGATGCTCGCGCTGGATGCGGCGCAGCGCGTCGTGCAGGAAGTCGACCGAGATGTCGATCGCGACATAGCGGCGCGGTTCGAGCAGCGGGAAGAGCTTCACCGCTTTCGCGCCGTTGCCCGCGCCCAGGTCGATCAATGTCGCGCCGGCACCCACGTGGCGCGCGATCGCCGCGCCGTGCTCGGCGAAGATCGCGGCCTCGGTGCGCGTCGGGTAGTACTCGGGCAGCTCGGTGATCGCCTCGAACAGGTGCGAGCCGAGGCGGTCGTAGAAGTATTTCGGCGCGGCGTGGGCCGCCGGGTGCAGCAGCCCGGCCTCGATCTGGGCGCGCTCGGCGGCGCGGTCTGACGTGTGACGCTGCAGGAATCGGGGCGTGCGCAATGGGGTCATGGCGGGGTGTGGTGCAATTCGATCGTGCAGCGGCGCCCCGAAGGTCGCGCATCGGTCACCCACCTTACACCGCCCGGACGCCGCATGCCCAGCAGGCCCATCCCCGCTCCCTGTCGGACAACGCGCCGCACGGCGCTCGCGTCTGCGCTCGCCGCCGCGACGGTCGCGCTGTGGCCGGCCGCGGCGCGCGCGGCGCACGTGGTGCGCGCCTGGCCCGCGGCCAAGCCGGCGCCGGCGCTGAACCTGACCGACCTCGACGGCAAGGCCTGGTCGCTCGCGGCGCAGAACGGCCGGCCGGTGCTGCTGAACTTCTGGGCCAGCTGGTGCGAGCCGTGCCGCGCCGAGATGCCGTCGCTCGAGCTGCTCGCGACGCGCCACGAGAAGGCCGGGCTGCTGATCGTCTCGGTCAACTACCAGGAAGCGCCGGAGAAGATCCGGCACTTTCTCGAAACGCTGCCGTTCTCGCTGCCGATCCTCGTCGACCGCGAGGGCGACGCCGCCGCGGCGTGGACGCCGCGCGTGTTCCCGACCACCGTGCTGATCGACCGCGGCGGCGTGCCGCGCCAGTCTGTGATCGGCGAACTCGACTGGATGGGCGATGCGGCGCGCGCGCTGGTCGAGCCGCTGCTCGCGCCGGCCGGGCGGGTCGCGTGAGCCGGGCGTCGATAATCGCGCATTGCATCGTGATCGGAGGGTGTTGGATGGTCGAGTCGAAGGTCGCTGCCTGGGAGCCGCGCGCATGAGTGCGCTGCAGCTCGGCTTCTCGATCAACGAGGTGCTCGCGCTCGCCACGCTGGCCACCGGCATCTGCTGGGTCGCGTGGCGGCGGCGCAAGCAACGGCTCGGGCGCGAGCCGGAGAAGAAGCCGCTGTGGGTCAGCTTCGGCGCCGAACTGTTCATCGTGGTCGCGCTGATGTTCACCTGCCGCATCGCAGTGGCCGACTGGCCGAAGGTGCCGTCGGGCTCGATGGAGCCGACGCTGCGGGTCGGCGACTACCTGCTCGTCAACCACCTCGCGTACGGGCCGCGGCTGCCGTTCACCAACACCGCGATCGAGTTCGGCCAGCCGAAGCGCGGCGACGTGGTGGTGTTCCGCTATCCGGTCGATGTGTCGGAGTTCTACGTCAAGCGCCTGATCGGCCTGCCCGGCGACGTGGTGCGCTTCGACGGCGGCGTGGTCAGCGTCAACGGCGCGCCGTTCGATGCGCAGGTCGTCAGCGAAGGCGTCGGCGCCGGCGTCGCGCTGGAAGACCGCGGCCAGTGGCTGATGAAGGAGACGACCGCCGGCAGCACCCGCACCGTGAAGGTCAACCCGTTCGTGATGGGGCGGCTCGCGCCGAGCGGCATGGGCAGCGCGTGCATCGCCGACAGCCCGACGGCGTGGCAGTGCACGGTGCCGGCCGGCGAGTACCTGATGATGGGCGACAACCGCGACAACTCGTCCGACTCGCGCGTCTGGGGCTTCCTGCCGCACGAGCAGGTCTACGGCAAGGCGGTGCGGGTGCTGTTCAACCTGCACGACCTGTCGCGCGCGTGGACGGCGCTGTGAGTTCGGCGCTCGAGCTGACGGGCAAGCACATCGTGCTCGGCCTGTCGGGCGGCATCGCGTGCTACAAGGCGGCCGACTTCACGCGCGCGCTGGTCAAGGCCGGCGCGACCGTGCAGGTCGTGATGACCGAGGCGGCCGAGCACTTCATCACCCCGGTGACGATGCAGGCGCTGTCGGCGCGGCCGGTGTTCACCAGCCAGTGGGACGCGCGCGAGCCCAACAACATGGCGCACATCGACCTGACGCGCGCGGCCGACGCGATCGTCATCGCGCCGGCGAGCGCCGACCTGATCGCCAAGCTCGCGCACGGCGTGGCCGACGACATGCTGAGCCTGCTGTGCCTGGCGCGGCCGATCGAGCGCTGCCCGCTGCTCGTCGCGCCGGCGATGAACCGCGAGATGTGGGCGCACCCTGCCACGCAGCGCAACCTGGCGCAGCTGCGCGCCGATGGCACCACGATCCTCGGCCCCGGCCGCGGCGACCAGGCCTGCGGCGAGACCGGCGACGGCCGCATGCTCGAGCCGGCCGAGCTGCTCGCCGACCTGATCGCGTTCTTCCAGCCGAAGCGGCTCGCCGGCAAGCGCGTGCTGATCACCGCCGGGCCGACCTTCGAGCCGATCGACCCGGTGCGCGGCTTGACGAATCGTTCGAGCGGCAAGATGGGCTTCGCGATCGCGCGCGCGGCGGCCGAGGCCGGCGCCGCGGTCACGCTCGTGGCCGGGCCGGTGCACCTGCCGACACCGCGCGGCGTGACGCGCCTCGATATCGTCACCGCGCAGCAGATGTTCGATGCGACGCTGCGCGAAGCGGCGCGCGCCGACGTGTTCGTCGCGACCGCCGCGGTCGCCGACTGGCGGCCCGCGGCGGCGAGCGAGCACAAGGTCAAGAAGCAGCCGGGCAGCGGCGCGCCGCCGGCGTTCGAGCTGGTCGAGAACCCCGACATCCTGGCCGCCGTCGCGCGCTTGCCGAGCGCGCCGTTCTGCGTCGGCTTCGCGGCCGAGAGCCGCGACCTGGTGCGCCATTCGCGCGACAAGCTCGAACGCAAGGGCGTGCCGTTGATCGTCGGCAACCTCGGCCCGGCGACCTTCGGGCAGGACGACAACGCGCTCGTGCTCGTCGACGCGAACGGCGCGCGCGAGTGGCCGCGCGCCGACAAGCTCACGCTCGCGCGCGCGCTGGTCGGCGAGATCGCGGGCCGCCTCGGGGAGCGCCGGTGAGCGTGATCGACGTGCGGGTGCTCGACCCGCGCCTCGCCGATCAACTGCCCGCTTATGCGACACCAGGCAGCGCCGGGCTCGACCTGCGCGCCTGCCTCGACGCGCCGCTGACGCTCGCGCCGGGCCAGGCCGAGCTGATCCCCACGGGGTTGTCGATCCACATCGCCGACCCGGGCCTGGCCGCGATGATCCTGCCGCGCTCGGGCCTCGGCCACAAGCACGGCATCGTGCTCGGGAACCTCGTCGGCCTGATCGACTCCGATTACCAGGGCCCGCTGATGGTGAGCTGCTGGAACCGCGGCAGCGCGGCGTTCACCGTGCAGCCGCTCGAGCGCATCGCGCAACTCGTGATCGTGCCGGTGGTGCAGGCGCACTTTCGGGTCGTCGACGCGTTCGATGCGTCGCAGCGCGGCGCCAGCGGCTTCGGCTCGACCGGCCGCGCCTGAGCGCGACGCACCGCCGCGTGGCGGCATGGCGCCCCCGCGAGGGCGGGGTCGACCCGCGTTGAACGCGCTCGACCGATTGGCGAGAATGCGGGCGCTGACAAAAACCGGTGCCGGGGCGCCCGAATTGGGAACCGCATGAGAAGAGTCTCGACGCGATGGGGGGCCGCTGTGGCGATCGCGTTCGCCGCGGCCGGCTGCGGGAAGGATCCCGGCAACGGCGCGCCGGCCGCCGCCGCATCGGCCGCCTCGGGCCCGGCGTCGGGCGCCGGCGGGCCGGTCAGCGTCGGCAGCGTGCGCGCGCAGGCGCAAGACGTCGACGTGATGCTCGAGGCGACCGGCACGATCGCCGCACTGAACAGCGTCGACATCCGGCCGCAGGTGGCGAGCGTGATCATGCAGGTCAACATCCGCGAGGGCCAGTTCGTCAAGGCCGGGCAGCTGCTGTTCACGCTCGATGCGCGCAACGACCAGGTCAACCTCGCGAAGGCGAAGGCCCAGCTCGCGCGCGACCATGCCTCGCTCGCCGATGCGCAGCGCCAGCTCGCGCGCAGCCGCGAGCTGCTCGGCCAGGGCTTCATCTCGCAGGGCGCGCTCGACACCAACCAGACGCTGGTCGACACGCAGCAGGCGGTCGTCGCGGCCGACCGCGCCGCGATCGAGGCGGCGCAGGTCGGCCTGTCGTACAACCGCATCGTCGCGCCCGCCGCGGGCCGCGCCGGCGCGATCAACGTGTTCGCCGGCAGCACGGTGCAGCCGGGCGGCACGGCGCTGGTGACGATCACGCAGCTCGACCCGATCGCGGTCGCGTTCGGCCTGCCGCAGCGCTATCTGAACGACGCGCTGCGCACGCTGCGCGCCGGCGGCGGCAAGGTCGTCGCGGTGCTGCCCGACGGGCGCGGCGAGGTCACGGGCAGGCTGCAGTTCGTCGACAACGTGGTCGACCCGAACTCGGGCACGGTGCGCGTCAAGGCCGTGTTCGACAACCCGGCCTCGGCGCTGTGGCCGGGCGCGTTCGTCAACGTGCGGCTGGCCACGAGCACGCTGAAGGGCGCGGTCGTCGTGCCGCAGGCGGCGGTGATCCGCGGGCCGCGCGGCACGCTCGTCTACACCGTCGACGCGTCGAGCAAGGCGGTCGCGCGGCCGGTCGAGCTGCTCTACGCGGCCGGCCTCGACGCCGCGATCAGCGGCATCCAGCCGGGCGAGCGCGTCGTCGTCGACGGCCGGCAGAACCTGCGCGACGGCGTGCCGGTGATCGAACGCGCGGCCAGCGCCGCGGGCAACGGGCGCGCCGCGTCCGGGCCGGGCGCGGCGACGCCGGCGGCGGGCGCGTCGGGCGCGGTCGGGGGCGTGTCGCCGTGAACCTGTCGGAGCTGTTCATCCGCCGGCCGGTGCTGACGGTGCTGCTGAACGCGGCGATCGTCGTCGCCGGCGTGATCGCGTACCGGCAGATCCCGGTCGCGGCGCTGCCGAGCTACAACACGCCGGTGATCAACGTCGGCGCGAACCTGCCCGGCGCGAACCCGGAGACGATGGCGACCTCGGTCGCACTGCAGCTCGAGAAGCAGTTCCAGACGATCCCCGGGCTGAACGTGATCAGCTCGACCAACACGCTCGGCTCGACCTCGGTGACGCTCGAGTTCGACCAGAACCGCGACATCGACGCCGCCGCGGTCGACGTGCAGGCCGCGCTGCTGCGCGCCCAGCGCCAGCTGCCGATCGACATGACGGTGCCGCCGGCGTACCGCAAGGTGAACCCGGCCGACGCGCCGATCCTGTTCATCTCGCTGACCTCGCCGTCGCTGAACCTGTCGGACCTGAACGACTTCGCCGAGCACCTGATCGTGCCGACGCTGTCGACGCTCGACGGCGTCGCGCAGGTCAACATCTTCGGCCAGAAGCGCTACGCGGTGCGCGTGCGGGTGCAGCCCGACGCGCTGACCGCGCGCAACATCAGCCTCGACGAGCTGAACACCGCGCTGCGCGCCGCCAACGTCAACACGCCGGTGGGCACGCTCGACGGCCCGAAGCAGACGCTGACGCTGCAGGCCAACAAGCAGCTGCGCAACGCCGCCGAGTTCGCCGAGCTGATCGTCAGCAACCGCAACGGCAACCCGGTGCGGCTGCGCGACGTGGCGCTGGTGGAAGACAGCTACGAGACCGTCAAGACCTCGGCCAGCGTCAACGGCGAGAGTTCGATCAGCCTGGCGATCCTGCGCCAGCCCGACGCCAACACCGTCAAGGTCGTCGACGCGGTGCGCGCCGCGCTGCCCGGCTTCAAGGCGCAGCTGCCGCAGTCGGTGCGGATGATCACGCTGAACGACCGCTCGGTCTCGATCCGCGACGCGCTGCACGACGTGACGCTGACGATGCTCGGCACGATCGCCCTCGTGGTGCTCGTGATCTTCCTGTTCCTGCGCCGCTTCGTCGCGACCGCGATCCCGACGCTGTCGCTGCCGGTCTCGCTGATCGGCGCGATCTCGCTGCTGTGGGGCTTCGGCTACACGCTCGACAACATCTCGCTGCTCGGCCTGACGCTGGCGGTCGGGCTCGTCGTCGACGACGCGATCGTGATGCTCGAGAACATCATGCGCCACGTCGAGCAGGGCGTGCCGCCATTCCAGGCCGCGCTGCGCGGCTCGCGCGAAGTGGGCTTCACCATCCTGTCGATCTCGAGCTCGCTGGTCGCGGTGTTCATCCCGATCTTCTTCATGCCCGGCGTGATCGGGCTGCTGTTCCACGAGTTCGCGGTGATCGTGGCGCTGGCGATCATCGCCTCGGCGTTCGTCTCGCTGACGCTGGTGCCGATGCTGGCGAGCCGCTTCCTGACCGACGAGGCGCACATGAAGCGCCCGGGCGTGATCGTGCGCGCGTTCGAGCGCGGCTTCAACGCGATGCTCGCCGGCTATTCGCGCACGCTCGACCTCGCGCTGCGGCACCGCGGCGTCGTGCTGATCGTCGCGCTGGCGACCTTCGTCGCGACCGCGTGGCTGTTCGTCACGATCCCGAAGGGCTTCTTCCCCGAGGAAGACATCGGCCAGATCACCGCCGCGACCGAGGCCTCGGAGGACACCTCGTTTCCGGAGATGGTGCGGCTGCAGGACCGCGCCGCGCAGGTCGTGCGCGACGATCCGAACGTGCTCGCGGTGAGCTCGTTCAACGGTGGCGGCGGCTCGCAGAACACCGGCCGCCTGTTCATCGTGCTGAAGCCGCGCGGCGAGCGCCAGCAGATGAAGCCGGTGATCGAGGGCTTGCGCCGCAAGCTGCGCGACGTGGCCGGCATCACGGTGTTCATGCGGCCGATCCAGAACCTGCAGCTCGGCGGCCGCCAAAGCAAGGCGCAGTTCCAGTACATCCTGCAGAGCGTGCGCGCCGACGAGCTGAACGGCTGGGCCCTCAAGCTGCAGGACAAGATGCGCCCCGACCCGATCTTCCGCGACGTGACCAGCGATTCGCAGCTGCGCGGCCTGCAGGCCTCGCTGAAGATCGACCGCGAGCGCGCCAACACGCTCGGCGTGTCGATCGACTCGGTGCGCTCGGCGCTGTACAGCGCGTTCGGCGAGCGCCAGGTCTCGACGATCTACACCGACACCGACAGCTACCAGGTCATCCTCGAGGTCGTGCCCGGCGCCAAGCAGGACGAGGCCGCGTTCAACGGCATCTACGTGCGCGCGGCCGGCGGCGCGCTGGTGCCGATGTCGAGCTTCACGACGGTCGAGCGCACCGTCGGGCCGACCGCGATCAACCACGTCGGCCAGCTGCAGGCGGTGACGGTGTCGTTCAACCTCGCGCCCGGGACCGCGCTCGGCGACGCGACCGCGAAGATCGAGCGCTACCGCGACGAACTCGAGCTGCCGCCGTCGGTCATAACCAGCTACGGCGGCGACGCCGCGGTGTTCAAGAGCTCGCAGGGCAGCCAGGCGATCCTGATCATCGCCGCGCTGCTCGTGATCTACGTGCTGCTCGGCGTGCTCTACGAGAGCTACGTACACCCGCTGACGATCCTCGCCGGCTTGCCGTCGGCGGCGGTCGGCGCGCTGCTGACGCTCAAGCTCTTCAACCTCGACCTGACGCTGATCGCGACGATCGGCATCCTGCTGCTCATCGGCATCGTCAAGAAGAACGCGATCATGATGATCGACTTCGCGCTCGACGCGCAGCGCGAGCGCGGCATGGCGAGCGCCGCGGCGATCCGCGAGGCCTGTGTGCTGCGCTTCCGGCCGATCATGATGACGACGCTGGCGGCGCTGATGGGCGCGCTGCCGATCGCGCTCGGCCTGGGCGCCGGCGCCGAGCTGCGCCAGCCGCTGGGCCTGGCCGTGGTCGGCGGGCTGATCTTCTCGCAGGCGATCACGCTCTACATCACGCCCGTGATCTATCTCTACCTCGACCGCTGGAGCGGCAAGGGTCCCGTCACCACGGCGGAGGCCGCGGCGCGCGCGGCGTGAGCGGGCAGGAGGCAGGCGCCGGGGTGTGGTGTCTCGCCGCGTGAACGAGGGCGCGCGCCCTGCGCCGATCGTTCACGCGTGAAGCGCCGCGCCGGACCGCGAGGCCCGGCGCGGCCGGTGCGACCGCCTAGTGCGCGTGCGTGGTCGCC
>DATMIN010000645.1:0-16138 GCA_035554275.1 Burkholderiaceae bacterium | reverse complement strand
CCCCGAAGCCCGCTTCGACTGGCTCCCGCTCGCGCTCGTCGCGCTGCTGATGCTCGCCGCGCTGCCGCTGATTGGCTCGGCCAGCACCTGGGCCACGCTGACGGTCGCCGGCCTCGCGATGGGGATGATCGTGTTCATCATCGCGTCGGGCCTGACGCTCGTGTTCGGGCTGATGGACGTGCTGAACTTCGGCCACGGCGTGTTCATCGCGCTCGGCGCGTACCTCGCGACCAGCGTGTTCGCCGCGATGTCGGGCTGGACGATGGCGCCGCAGGCGTGGCGCAACCTCGTGCCGGTGTTCGCGACGATGGCGGTCGCGATGCTCGCCGCCGGGGCGGTCGGCTGGGCCTTCGAGCGCGTGCTGGTGCGGCCGGTCTATGGCGCGCACCTGAAGCAGATCCTGATCACGATGGGCGGCATGATCATCGGCGAAGAGCTGATCAAGGTCGTCTGGGGTGCCACGCCGATCACGATCGAGATGCCCGAGGCGCTGCGCGGCGTGGTCGGGCTGTTCGGCGATGCCGCGGTCGAGAAGTTTCGCCTGTTCGCGGCCGCGGTCGGCGCGATCGTGCTGGTGGCGATGCTGTTCGTGCTGAATCGCACCAAGCTCGGCCTGCTGATCCGCGCCGGCGTGCAGGACCGCGAGATGGTCGAGGCACTCGGCTACCGCATCCGGGTTCTCTTCGTCGGCGTGTTCGTCGCCGGCTCGGCACTCGCCGGGCTGGGCGGCGCGCTGTGGGGGCTGTACCAGCACGGCGTGGTGCCGACGATCGGCGCGCAGGTCAACGTGCTGATCTTCATCGTCATCATCATCGGCGGCCTCGGCTCGACGACGGGTTGCCTCGTCGGCGCGCTGCTGGTCGGCCTGATGGCGAACTACACCGGCTTTCTCGCGCCGAAGGTCGCGACCTTCTCGAACATCGGCCTGATGGTCGTGGTGCTGCTGTGGCGCCCGCAGGGGCTGTACCCGGTGGCCAACCGATGAGGCTCGCCCGCCTGCTCTCGAACGATCTGCCGCGCAGCCGCGCGCTCGCGCTTGTGCTCGCGCTGATCGTGCTCGGCCTGGCGCTGACGCCGTTCCTGTTCCCCGGCACCAAGGCGCTGAACGTCGCCGCGAAGATCCTCGTCTTCATCGTGCTCGCGGCGAGCTTCGACCTGCTGCTCGGCTACACCGGCATCGTCAGCTTTGCGCAGACGATGTTCTTCGGCATCGGCGCCTACGGCGTCGCGATCGCGAGCACGCGCCTCGGCGCCGGCTGGGGCGCGCTCGCGCTCGGTGTGGCGGCGGCGCTCGCGCTGTCGCTGCTGCTGTCGCTGCTGATCGGGCTGTTCAGCCTGCGCGTCAAGGCGATCTTCTTCGCGATGATCACGCTCGCGGTCGCTTCGGCGTTCCTGACGCTCGCGTCGCAGCTGTCGGAATTCACCGGCGGCGAGGACGGCCTGACGTTCAAGGTGCCCGAGGCGCTGCAGCCGGCCACCGCCTACCTCGAGCAGCCGCTGTTCGGCGCCAGCGTCGACGGCCGCTTCGTCGCGTACTACGCGCTGTTCGCGGCCGCGCTGCTGCTCGTGCTGGCGCTGCTGCGCATCGTCAACGCGCCGTTCGGCCGCGTGCTGCAGGCGATCCGCGAGAACGACTTCCGCGCCGAGGCGATCGGCTACCGCACCGTCGTGTACCGCACGCTGGCGTCGGTGCTGTCGGCGCTGTTCGCGACGCTCGCCGGCGTGCTGCTCGCGCTCTGGCTGCGCTACAACGGGCCGGACACGACGTTGTCGTTCGAGATCATGCTCGACGTGCTGCTGATCGTCGTGATCGGCGGCATGGGCACGATCTACGGCGCGGTGATCGGCAGCGCGCTGCTGGTGCTGGCGCAGAACTATCTGCAAGACCTGATGAAGCTCGCGTCGTTGCAAACAGCGTCGGCGCTCGAGAGCGTGCCGCTGCTCGCGCCCGTCTTGTCGGCGCTGCTGTCGCCCGACCGCTGGCTGCTGTGGCTCGGCATTCTGTTCGTGCTGTCCGTCTATCACTTCCCGGCCGGTGTGGTCGGAAGGTTGCGGGCCGCGCGAGAGGAAGCGCGCCGCTGACGCGGTGCGCGAAAAGTTCTTTCACGACGAGGAGACGACGACATGAGAACCACCACCACCCGCACCCTGCATCCGCTGTCGATCCTGGCCGGCGCGGCCGTGCTCGCGCTCGGCGGCTGCGGCGGCAGCGACGACGCGAGCAACGACGTGCCGTCCGGCATCACGCAGATCGGCATCACGACCTACGCCGCCACGACCACCGGCGCCGGCGACACCGCCGCGACGCAAGACCTGCTGACCGCGGGCCTGGGCAAGACCGGCCTCGGCGGCGCCACGCCGGCCTACGCGAGCCCGACCGCGCCGACCGCGCTCGAGCTGCGCCGCAACGCCATCTACAGCAACTACCGCGCGCTCGTCGACGCGACCGCCGCCGGCGGCTACGGCGTGTTCTACGGCCCGAACGTCGACACCAGCGGCACCGCGACCAGCAGCGAGGGCCTGATCCCCGGGCGCGAGTACGTCGCCACGCTCGACGACGGCAGCGGCATGAAGCGCACTGTGATCGCGGTGCAGATCCCCGACAGCTTCAACACCGCGGCGCCGTGCATCGTGCTCGGGCCGTCGTCGGGCTCGCGCGGCGTGTACGGCGCGATCGGGAGCGCCGGCGACTGGGGCCTGAAGCACGGCTGCGCGGTCGCACTGACCGACGCCGGCAAGGGCGTCGGCCTGTACGACCTGACCGACGACAGCGTCAACAAGATCGACGGCACGCGCGCCACCCGCGCCGCGGCGGGTTCGCTGAGCCACTTCGCCGCGAACATCACCGATGCGGCGCGCAGCGCCTACAACGCGCTGTTCCCGAACCGGCTCGCGCTGAAGCAGGTGCACTCGCAGCAGAACCCCGAGAAGGACTGGGGCAGCGACACGCTGGTCGCCGCGAAGTACGCGTTCTACGCGCTCAACGACCGCTACGGCAACGGCGGTGTGCCGTTCAACAACCGCAACACGATCGTGATCGCCGGCTCGGTGTCGAACGGCGGCGCCGCGGTGCTGCGCGCGGCCGAGCTCGACAGCCAGGGCCTGATCGGCGGCGTGGTCGCCGGCGAGCCGGTCACCGAGCTGCCGACGTCGAGCGGCTACGGCATCCAGTTCGGCGGGACCGCGGTCGCGACCTACGGCAAGCGGCTGGCCGACTTCACGACCTTCTCCAACGTCTACCAGCCGTGCGCGGCGCTCGCGGCCGGCGCGGCGATGGCCGAGATCTCGGTCTTCAACTACCTGGTGCTGACGGCGCAGACGGCGAAGGCGACCGCGCGCTGCAACGGCCTGGCGGCCAAGGGCCTGGTGACCGGCGCCGACACCGCGGCGCGCTCGCTCGATGCGCTGAACAAGCTTCGCAACTACGGCTGGACGACCGACAACGACCAGATGCACAACGCGCACTACGCCCTGGGCAACGGGCCGATCCTGTCGGCGATGTACCCGATGATGTACGGCCGCGTCTCGGTGACCGACAACGTCTGCAACACCAGCTACGCGCAGGTCGACGCGCTCGGCAACCCGATCGCGATCGCCGCGGCCTTCAAGGCGCAGAGCTTCGCGATCGCCAACGGCACCGCCAACGCCACGCCGGTCAGCGTGGTCTACGACAACTCGGTCGGCGGGCCGCGCAGCTGGGCGCTCGCGACCTCGCCGTCCACCGGCGTGCAGGACTTCGGCCTCGACACCGCGCTGTGCCAGCGCGCCCTCGTGACCGGCGTCGACGAGACCGGTGCGGCGCTGACGAGCACCGCCACCTCGACGCGCCCGACCGCGGCGCAGAGCGCGGCGGTGCAGGCCGGCATCGCGGAGACGGTGGTCACCGGCAACCTGCGCGGCAGGCCGACGCTGGTGGTCGCCGGGCGCAGCGACGCGCTGGTGCCGATCAACAACAACGCGCGCGCCTACGTCGCGTTCAACCGTAGCGTGGAGGGCAGCGCGAGCCAGCTCGGCTACATCGAGGTCGCGAACGCGCAGCACTTCGACAGCTTCAACGCGTTCAGCGGCTTCGACACGCGCTACGTGCCGCTGCACGTGTACTTCGTGCGCGCGATGGACGCGATGTACGCGAAGCTGAAGAACGGCACCGCGCTGCCGCCGAGCCAGGTGGTGCGCGCCACGCCGCGCGGCGGCCTGCCGGGGGCGGCGCCGGCGATCACGTCGGCGAACCTGCCGGCGTTGAACGCGGCGCCGCTCGTGGCGGACCAGATCGGCTTCAGCGGCAACTCGCTCGCGGTGCCGAACTGAGCCGGACCATGCCGTCGCCCGCGTCGCGTTACCTGACCTGCGAGGGCCGCGAACTCCACTTCACCGAGTGGGGTGCGCAGCACCGCGAGACGGTGATCGCGTGGCACGGCCTGGCGCGCACCGGGCGCGACATGGACGAACTCGCGGCGCACCTCGCGCGGCGCTGGCGCGTGATCTGCCCCGACACGATCGGGCGCGGCCTGAGCCAGTGGAGCCCGGCGCCGGAGCGCGAATACTGCCTCGCGTTCTACGAGCGGCTCGCGGTCGCGCTGGTCGACCAGCTCGGTCTCGATCGCTTCCACTGGATCGGTACCTCGATGGGCGGCGCGATCGGCACGCGCGCCGCGGCGCGTGCGCTGCGCGGCCGGGTGCGCCGGCTGATCCTGAACGACAACGGGCCCGAGCTTGCGCCGGCCGCGATCGCGCGCATCCGCAGCTATGCGGGCGCGCCGCAGGCGTTCGCGACGGTCAGCGAACTCGAGCAGTATTTCCGCACCGTCTACCGGCCCTACGGCGCGCTGACCGACGCGCAGTGGCGGCTGCTGACCGAGACCTCGACGCGGCGCCTGCCCGACGGCCGCGTCACGCCGCACTACGACCCTTCGATGGTGATGCAGTTCACCCACCACGCCGACGATTACCTGCAGTGGGACGACTGGGACGCGCTCGACATCCCGGTGCTGTGCCTGCGCGGCGAGCACTCCGACCTGCTGCTGCGCGAAACGACCGAGCAGATGCGAAGGCGCGGCCCGTGCGCCGCCGTCGTCGAGATCGCCGGCTGCGGCCACGCGCCGGCGCTGAACACGCCCGAGCAGTGGGCGCTGGTGGAGCGCTTCTTCGGCGCGGGGTGAGCTGCCCTCGGGGGTCGCCGTCGCGGCGGCGGTTCTCGCGCTTCGGTGCCGGGCGCGGAATCGCGAACGGCGGCACGTGGCCGCGACTTGCACCGGTCTCTTCGTAGAGTCGGCTCACCGTCGCATCGCCGACGTTCGAACCTCAACGACAGCCGCGCGGGGTGAAGCGGTCGCGCGCTGGTGTGAACGCCATACCCGCACGCGACCCGCAGAAGCTCATGCCGCGCTTGCGCAAGATGCGTCGGCCACCTCGTGCGGGCCGTGGCGGTGCCACATCTGCGCAAACAGCCGCCGCGCCGTTTCCAGGTGGGCCGGGTCGCCGGTGCGCGTGCCGAGTTCATGGTGGAGCCGAGCCAAGGCCAATTTGGCGTTCATGCCCTCGGCCGTCGCAATGCCCTGTTTCCAGAGCTGTTGCGCCCTGGTCCTGTCTCTGACAAGCCAGGCGTAAACCCCGTTCAATCTGAGCGCTTCGGCAGCGCCTCCATCGGCCACCCGTCGACCCTGCGTTGTCGCGCGTGCGCACGCCGGCTTGGCAAGTGCAAGGGCGCGTGCACGGCCGGCAGTGTCAGGATTGAGCTCGCCAGCACGAAGATAGGCCTCGGCCGTGTACGTCAGCGGGAGCGTCGCCCACAACCCGGTGAGGCTGTATTCGATGCAGAGCAGCCGGGATCGTTCGAGCAACCCCAAGGCCTTGTCGAAGTCTCCGAGCTCGACGAGGCACAGAGCCCACAGTGAGAGCCCCGCCGACAGCGATCTGCGGTCGGACAGCGACTCGTACATGGCGCACGCGTCTTCGAAGGTCGTGCTCGCAACCGCGTAATCGCCTCGATCCAGGTGGCGGTTTCCGATCCAATGCGTCGCCCAGGCAACGCCCTGCTCGGCATTGGCTTCGAGTGCGATGGCAAGGAGTTCTTCCGTCTCCGCTATCCAGCGCGGATCGCCCAGGGTCCGATGCAGAAGAATCAGCGTCGCCCGCACGGTCGCGAAGTTCCGCAAATGCCCTGCGGCGCGAAAGTGCACTTCGCCAGCCAGGAGCGTTCTCTCGGCGGCACGCCAGTCCCCGACACAGAACTCGTGCATGCCTCGTGAAATGCAGCAGATGCCGAGTGCCAGGTTCTCACCCAAATGCTCTCCCGCCCGAGTCGCCCTGCGGTGATAGCTCTTGGCCAACCGGTAGAGCCCGAGGAGATCGCAGACCATGCCGAGCGCGGCGGTACTCACCACATACTCGCGTGACTCGGGTCGTTCGTCCGCCAGTTCGGCAAGGCGCAGCACGCCCAAGGCAAAGCGCTCTGTATCGACATTGATG
Organism: Burkholderiaceae bacterium; assembly: GCA_035554275.1. Taxonomy (GTDB): domain Bacteria; phylum Pseudomonadota; class Gammaproteobacteria; order Burkholderiales; family Burkholderiaceae_C; genus LMDS01. The sequence continues at coordinate 9,670 of DATMIN010000645.1, read as the reverse complement.
TCGATGGTGCCGACGACCTCGATCGCTCGCGTCGCAAGCATGTGCGCCGGGTCGGGTGCCGAGGTAGCGCCCCGCACAGCGAGCCTGCGCAGCGGTGCCCACAGTGGCCTTGTCACCCGAGCCATCGCTTTCAGCACGACGGCCAGGCGAACGCCTCGGCGCGTGCTTGGATAGCGGATGCCGATGGCCGAAAACGCCGTGAAGGCATGCTGGAGCGCCGCCTCGTTGCGCCCCAGGGCGTACAAGGCTTCGGCCATGCGAATCTCCAGATCGGCCCGCTCGAACCGGCTCAACCCGTGCGCAGACCGGGTCGATGCGACGAGCGCCCGCTCGTAGTGATCCAGCGCCTCGGCGTCGGCGGCGACGCGGCCAGCCTGATCGCCCGCCTTGAGGAGGAAATACTGCGCCCGCTCCCAATGCTCGGCCTGCGCGTAGTGATACGCCAACACCGAAAAGAACTCCTCCAGGCGCGCCGCGAACAGCGTCTCGATGCATTGAGCGACCTGGTCGTGCAGCTGGCGACGGCGATCTTCCAGCATCGTGGCGTAGGTGGCTTGCTGGATCAGCGGGTGCTTGAACATCAGCTCCAGTTCGGGAACGGCTCTCTTGTCCTCGACCAAATCGGCCGTCTTCAGTTGGGCGATGTGGGTTTCGACCAGCGCGGGGTTCTCGGCCACGCGTCGAAGCACGCGGTAGAGAAAGCTGCGGCCGATCACGGCCGCGGTCTTCAGCAGCTGCTTGGCATCGTCGGCGAGCCGGTCGACGCGCGCGAGGATGACTCCTTCGATCGAGTCCGGCAGATCGACCTCTCTCGAGTGCTCTGTGATTTGCCACGTGCCCGAGTCCGGGTCGCGCTGAATCGCCTGAGCGGAAACAAGGACCCGCACCAGTTCGCCAAGATAGAACGGGTTGCCTTCCGCCTGCCGGGTCAGCCGGTCCTGCAACAACGGTGGCAAGGAACCGCCACCGAGCAAGCTCGAGATCAGCGTGCGCGCGGCGCCCTCCGGCAACGGCTGGACCTCCAGCGACCGATGCAGTCCGTCAAGCAGCCGGTTGCTCGCCAAGGCGCGCATCAGCGACGCCGCCGCGCCCTGCTCGTCGGGCCGGCCCGCCACGACGAACAGGATCGGTACCTTGGCGGCCAGCGCGAGCAGATGTTCGAGGAGTTCGGCCGACGAGGCGTCGGCCCAGTGCCAGTCTTCCAGTGCGACGGCCAAGGGCTGGTTCGTTGCCAGACGCTCGAACAGGCGCAAGGTGGTTCTGAAGACCTGGTCCCCCACCGCCAGCCGATCGAGGGCATCGACCTGTTGCGCCTGCGGCTCGGGCAGCGGCAGCCCCAGGACAGAGGCCAGGTAGGCGAGCATCTGGTCGCTCTCCAGCCCGAACAGCGGCTGCAGCCCGGCGTGCAGCTTGGTCAGGCTCAGGGCCTCGGCGTCGTCCTCGGCGATGTCGAAGCAGCTGCGCAGCACCTCGCGGAAAGGCCAGTAGCTCAGCGTCTTTCCATACGACACACAACCCCCCTCGACCCACGCCAGCGGCCTGGCACTGGCGAGCGTGCGCGCCGCCGCCAGCAGGCTGGATTTGCCCAAGCCTGCCTCGCCCGTGATCGTCAGGATGCTGCCCTGGCCTTGGGCGAGGCGCTCGAGGAGTTCCTCGATCGCCGTCAGCTCGGCCTCGCGACCGATCAACGTGCCGTCTCGAGCGCTGCTGGGGTGTTGGGCTGCGTGCGCCTTCAGCACCTCGTACAGAGCCACGGGTTCAGCTTTGCCCTTCAAGACGCGCGGCTTGAGCGCCTTCAGGTCGACGAAATTCCGCACATGCCGGCGAACCTCCTCGCCGATGACGATCGAACCGGGCTGCGCCGCGCCTTGCAGTCGTGACGCCGTGTTCGTGGTGTCGCCGATGGCGGTGTAGTCCATGCGCAGGTTGTCACCGATCTTGCCGACGACGACCAAGCCCGTGTTCAAGCCCATGCGGATCTGAAATCCCTGCGGAAGCCCGAACTCCGCGCTGCGCGAGCCGATCTGATCGCGGATCGCCAGTGCCGTCAGCACCGCCCTGCGCGCGTGGTCCTCGTGCGCGATCGGGGCTCCGAACAGGGCCATGAAACCATCGCCCAGGAATTGATTGACGGTTCCTTCGAGGCGATGCACGTTCTCGAGCGCCATGTCGAAAAACGCGTTGAGCACACCATGCATGCGCTCCGCACCGAGACGCTCCGACATCTGCGTGGAATCGGCGACGTCGCAAAACAGGACGGTCACTTGCTTGCGCTCGCCTTCGAGCGTGCTTCGCGAGCTGAAGATGCGATCGGCCAGGTGCCGGGGCGTGTAGCTTCGAGGCGAACGCCCGACCTCATTCCCTGCAGAAGGAAACGAGTCATTCGGCAGCGGTGCGCCGCACTCGCCGCAGAACTTCTGATGTGCCGGGTTCTCGAACCCGCAGCGAGGGCATTGCATACGAGCCTTTGGTCGAAGGCCCGCCGTCGAGGCGAGTCTGCTGTTGAAAAGGCATCGACGAATCGTCGCGCGGACACCACTCTATCCGGGTTCGGAAGGCCTGCGCGCGACGGCCTTGTGCCTGGCCGACCGGCGGGACTGTCGGGCTCGACGCTTCGATTTCGATATCAGTTGATTGGGCCCGGCGTTCGGACCGGGACGTCAATCCCGGGCCTGACGGGAACGAGGACATTCTGGCGGTGCGCATCGCATCGCTGTCTACTGCGCACTTTCCTTCGTGGCCCGCGCGGGCCGCCGTTGCGGCGCTCTTCACCTGTCAGGAGGACTCCGATGAAAGCATTCTTCTTCCGGCACCTGGCCTGTCTGCTTGCGCTTGGTTTCAGCGCCCTCGCCTCCGCCGAACAGCTGGTGGGGCTGACGACGACGAACAGTCTGATCACGTTCGACAGCGCAACCCCTGGCAGCGTCACGAGCTCGGTCGCGATCACGGGGTTGCAGTCCGGCGAGACCATCCTCGGTATCGACTTTCGACCCGCGACCCAGACCCTCTATGGTCTCGGTAGCTCAAGCCGCCTGTACAGCTTCAACCAAACGACAGGCGCCGCGACACAGGTCGGCAGCGCAGGCGCGTTCACGTTGAATGGCACCGCGTTCGGTTTTGACTTCAACCCGACGGTCGATCGCATCCGGGTCGTCAGCGGCACCGGGCAGAACCTGCGCCTGAACCCGAACGACGGCACGCTCACGGCGGTCGACACGCCGCTCGGCTATGCCGCTGGCGACGTGAACGCGGGCGCGACGCCTCGAATCGTCGGCTCGGCGTACACGAACAGCTTCGCCGGTGCGGCCACGACGACGCTGTATGGCATCGACGCCAACCTCGACATCCTCGCGTCGCAGAGTCCTCCGAACGCGGGGACGCTGAACAGCGTCGGCGCGCTCGGGTTCAACACGAGCGATCTGGTCGGATTCGACATCTCCGGGCTGACGGGCGTGTTGTTCGCCTCGTTGAGTGCGCCCACTGGCGCCAGCTCGCAGCTGTTCACGATCAACCTTGCCAGCGGCGCCGCTTCGTTGGTCGGCACGATCGGCCCGAACATGACGCTTCTCGACATCGCCGTGGCGGCCGCGCCGATTCCGGAACCCAAAACCTATGCCTTGATGGCCATGGGCCTGCTCGCATTGTCGGCCGTCGCGCGAAGCGGGAAGCGCCGCAAGGCTTGAGGGGCTCTACGCGACGGACAATCGAATCGGACACTCACGCGCGCTGATCGCCAACGCGAACTCCTACATCGGCAGCCCCGCCTTTCGCAAACCCTCGGCCAGACGGTCGGCGTCTTGCTGCCGCGAGTGGCGAACGAGTCGCAAGAATCGAGCGCCGCTGAAGTCCGGCTGCAGGGTGAGCACAACGTCCGCAGCGCGACGCGCCTCTTCGTCGTGACCGGCTTGTGCCGCGGCCGCCGCCAGCCAGACGTGCGTCGGCCGGTGCTTGGGCTGTCTGCTGGATGCGATCCGAAGCGCTTCCAGCGCGGACTCATAGTTTCCGGCCAAGTAATGCGCGTTGCCCAGCCACGTCCAGTCCAATGCCGGATGGTGGGGGTCGAGCCGCATGATTCGTTTCATCTCCTCGACGGCCTCGTCGGGATGTCCGGCCTGCGCGAGCATGATCCCGAAGCGCCCCTCGGCGAGATTCGGATTGAGTTCCAGGGCCCTGCGAAACGAAGCGAGACCGGCCGGCCGCTGGTACTGCCAGTTCAGGATCCACGCCAGCGTCGCGTGCGCTTCGGCCAGGAAGGGATCGATCTCGATCGCCTGCTCCGCGAGCGATTGCGCTTGATCGAGCGTCGACTGCTTCTGGTACTCGCTCTTGATCGGCTCGACGGCAGTCGGCTCCAGCCAGGCCGCAGTGTAGGTCTGGGCGAGCGCCTGGAGCGCGGGAGCATACCGAGGCTCCACGGCGAGCGCCGCGCGAAAGTGAGTTCGCGCCTCGATCAGAAGTGGCGCTCGGCTGCCCTCCGTCAGGCTTCTCAACGCTGCGTTGCCACGCAGATAGTGATCCCATGCGACCAGGTCCTGGCGACGGGAGTGTGTGCCGCGCTCGAGTTCGGCCTTCGACACTTGTTTGACCAGCGAGATAGCGATCTTGCGCGAGATCTCGTCCCTCACCTCGAAGACGTCGGCGAAGGGGCGGTCATAACGCTCAGCCCAGAGTTGCTTGCCCACGCGGCCGTCTATCAGGCGCACCGTCACCAGCATCTGCAGGCCATCCCGGCGCAGTGTTCCGTCAAGCACGTAGCGAACGCCCAACTCGGTGGCGATGGCTTTGGCGTCGCGAGGTCGCTGCTGATACGCCAACGCCGAATTCGGAGCGATCACCGCGAGCCCGGCGAACCTCGACAGCGCTGTCGTCACGTCTTCGGCCAAGCCATCAGCCGCGCGCTTGCTCCCCGCGTCTCCTTCGCCGCTGGAGAACGAGAGGACGGCGATTGACGCGGGGCCGAGGGCAGGCGGAGCCACGCGAGTGACCCACCAGAACGTCAGCAGACCTGCGACCGCCACGAGTATCAGCGTCGCCAACAAGAGCATGCGCCGCTGTCCATCCCGGCGCGACCGCGGTTCGGGCGCGGCCGGCCCGATTGGAGGCTGGCCGACGGGCTCCGAGAGACCGGGCGACTCGGCGACCGGTTCGGCAAAGAGATATCCCCGCCGCGGCACGGTCTTGACGATGGCCTGTTCCGAGTCGCCGAGCGCCGAACGTATGTCGCCGATGCACTTGTTCAGCGCGTCATCCGTGACGACGACGTCCGGCCAGACGGACTGCACCAACTCGCTCTTCGGCACCAGCCGTCCGGCGTTGCGTACCAAGTGGAGCAGGACAGTGAAGCTCTTCGGCCGCAGTTCCAGGTTCTGTGTTCCGCGCATCAGAGATCCGCGCCGCGTGTCGAGCGCGAAAGCGCCAAAGCGATAGATGCGGTCCTGCGGCGGTGAGTCCGTGCTGCTCATTGGCTGATTCCAGCGAGCGCGGAAGTCGATGCGGGAATCGCCTTCCTGCCAGTTGCGGGGATTTTGCGGCGATTTTGCGGCGCAGTGTCCTGACGCGAAAGTCCCTCAGGGCATTGAATGGTGGGTAGACCAACTGCCGGAGACAGAGCATGGACCGCAGGACCTTCATTCGTTCCGCCGCGGCCGCGAGCCTGGCACCGGTGGCCGTTCACGGATCGGCGCAGGCTTCGCAACGCCCGTTCGTTCTCGTAGCCGGCGCATTTTCCGGCGGTTGGATCTGGGCACGTGTTGCGCAACGCCTGCGCAGTGCCGGGCACCGAGTTTTCACGCCGACGCTGACGGGCCTTGGCGAACGGGCGCACCTCATGTCGGCAAGCATCACGATGGATACGTTTGTGCAAGACATCGTGGCTGTCATCGACACCGAAGAGCTGAAGGACGTGATTCTGGTCGGCAGCTCGTTCGGCGGGATACCCGCCGGCGGTGCGGCTGATGTGGTCGCGAACCGCATCAGCGGGCTGGTCTTCCTCGACAGCGTCCTGGGCGAGCCGGGAAAGAGCGCATTCGACGCGTTGCCCGCCGAGGTGGTGGCGGCACGGCGCAAGTCGGCACAGGAAACCAGCGGCGGCGTGAGTCTGCCACCGCCCCCGGCGTCAGCTTATGGCGCGCTGGGCATCAGCGAGGCGCCTGACATTGCCTGGTGCCAACGGCGATTCACCCCCCATCCGATCGGCTCCTACGAGTCGGCTTTGACACCGCGATATGGGAGCAACGCCGTGCCGAAGACCTACGTCGCCTGCCTGAACCCCGGGTTCGGAGCGATCGCACCCTCGCGCGCGCGGGCCAGGCAACAGGCCGACTGGCGTTGGCTCGAGATGAACGCCGGTCATCTGCCGATGATCACCGCGCCCGACGAGTTGACACGGCTGCTCATCGGGCTCGCTCGATAGAGGACGGAGATGATCGAAGCGCCCGGGAAAGGTCATCGGGTGGATCGCGGCAGAGGGGGCCGCAAGCGCGGCCGGAATGAAGCGTGACAACGAGACTGATTTCGTTCGCTTGGCCAATCGAACCCGCCGGCAGCGCTGCGGCCCGACCCTAGCCGCGCGCGGTCGCGAGCCAGTGCTTCAGCGCGCCGCGCAGCCGCTCGAGCTGCACCGGCTTGGTCAGGTGCTCGTCCATGCCGGCGGCCAGGCTCGCGACGCGGTCGGCGGCCATCGCGTGCGCGCTCAGCGCGATGATCGGGAAATGCGGCACGTCGCCCGCGGCCTGCAGCGCGCGCAGCCGGCGTGTCGTCTCCAGGCCGTCCATGCCGGGCATCTGGATGTCCATCAGCACCAGGTCGGGCGGCGCGCTCAGGCAGCGTTGCAGCGCCTCCTCGCCGCTGCCGACGACCGACGGCTGCAGGCCGATCGCGGCCAGCATCTCGCGCGCAATGATCTGGTTCAGCAGGTTGTCCTCGACGACGAGCACTTCGTGGCGCCGCGGAGGTGCCGCGGGCTCGGCGGGCGCGGGCGTGGCGGCGCCCGCGCCGCTGCGCGTCAGTGCGTACAGGTCGGCCGGCACGAGCGGCGCGATCGTGATCGCGAGGCGCCAGCGCTCGGCCGCGGCATGCACCTCGGCAATGTCGGCATCGGGGCGCAGCAGCACCGTGATCGGCGTGTCGGGGCCGAGCCGGTCGCGCAGCGGCGCCAGATCGGCGGCCGGGTCGAACGCGTCCTCGGCGATCACGATGCCGTCCGGCAGCGGCCCGGTGCCGGCGCGCAGGCGCAGCGTCGCGGCGCTCGCGTCGGGCAGGTGCAGCGCCGTGACGCCGATGCGCGCGAAGCGCCGGCACAGGCCGCGGCCGTGCGCGGGCTCGCGCATCAGCACCCACGCGTGGGCACCGGGCCGCGCGGTCGCGGCACGGGCGCGCAGCGGCTGATGCGGCTCGGCGGCGAGAAGCAGGTCGACGCGGAATTCCGAGCCTTTGCCGGGCCGGCTGCGCACGCGCGCGTCGCCGCCCATCAGCTGCGCCAGCGCCTTCACCACCGACAGGCCGAGGCCGGTGCCGCCGTGGAGCCGGCCGAAGCCGCTGTCGCCTTGCTCGAAGGCCTCGAACACGCGCGCGGCGGTGGCGGCGTCCATGCCGGCGCCGGTGTCGCGCACGCGCAGGCGCACGCGGCACGGCGCGCCGCCCTTGCCGCCATCCACTGCGACGATCAGCACGATGCCGCCGGCATCGGTGTACTTGACCGCGTTGCCGAGCAGGTTGCCGAGGATCTGGCGCACGCGCCCGGCATCGCCGCGCAGCTGCGTGATCTCGCCGACGTAGTCGAAGCCGATCGTCAGCCCCTTGCGCCGCACCGCCGGCACGAAGCCGCGCAGCGCATCGGCCGCGAGCGTGGCGAGGTCGAACGGCTCGTCGCGCAGCTGCAGGCGCCCGGCCTGGGCCTGCGCGAAATCGAGCACGTCGTCGAGCACCGCGAGCAGCGACTGCCCGGCCTGGTGCGCGAGCTCGAGGTAGCGGCGCTGCTCGGCGCCCTCGGCCAGCGACTGCGCGAGCTGCGTCATCCCGAGCACGCCGTTCAGCGGCGTGCGCAATTCGTGGCTCATGTGGGCGAGGAAGCTCGTCTTGGTGCGGTTCGCGCTCTCGGCCTCGCGGCTCTTGGCCTCGGCCTGCTGCAGCGCGCGCGCCAGGCCGACGGTGCGCTCGCGCACGCGCTGTTCGAGCACCGCCTGCTGTGCCTTGAGCGTCTCGGTCGCCTGCACCTGGTCGTGCACGTCGCAGAGCGCGCCGACCAGCACCGCGGGCCGCCCCTGCGCATCGGGCCAGACGGTGAAGCGGCCGCGGAACCAGCGGTACTCGCCGCTCTTGATGCGGACCCGCGCAAGGCCTTCGCCGCTGCGGCCCAGGGCCTTCTCGGCCTGCGCGTAGGCGGCGCGCACGACGGGCAGGTCGTCCGGGTGCAGCCGCTGGCGCACGGCGTCGACCAGGTTCGGCAACTCGTGCTCCTCGAAGCCGAGCATCGCCTTGTAGCGCGGCGAGTACCAGACCTCGCCGCTGGCGAGATCGCGCTCCCAGACGCCTTCGTTCAGGCTGTCGAACAGGCGCCGGTCGTTGCGCGCGGCCGCAGCCAGCACGCCCGCTTCCGCAGGGGGCGCCGGCGACGCAGACGCGGGCGGAACGTCACTCATTCGACAAGCCGGGTAGCGTTCGATCAGGAATGTTAGCTCGCGCGATGGCGTGCGAAGGGGTCTTTGTTTGCTGCTCCGTCTGTAGGACAAACGATCTCTAGAATCTTTCGCTCGCTCAGGAAAGCAGTTCCCGCATGACCTCCGGTCTGATCCGCATCCGCGGTGCCCGCCAGCACAACCTCAAGAACCTCGACCTCGACATCCGTACCGGCGAGATGACGGTGGTCACCGGGCCGAGCGGCTCGGGCAAGTCGAGCCTGGTGTTCGACACCCTGTACGCGGAAGGCCAGCGCCGCTACGTCGAGACCTTCAGCGCCTATGCGCGCCAGTTCCTCGACCGGATGGACCGGCCCGCGGTCGACCGTGTCGACGGCGTGCCGCCGGCGATCGCGATCGACCAGACCAACCCGGTGCGCAGTTCGCGTTCGACCGTCGGCACGATGACCGAGCTGAACGATCACCTGAAGCTGCTGTTCGCGCGCGCCGCGCAACTCTTCGACAAGCAGACCGCGCAAGGCGTGCGCCACGATTCGCCGGAGACGATCTACGCCGATCTGATGGAGCGCACGGCCGCCGGCGACCCGCGCCTGGTCGTCACGTTCCCGGTCGAGCTGCCCGGCGGCACGAGTGCCGACGAGGTCGCGCAATGGCTGGCCGCGAGCGGGTTCACGCGCGTGCAGGCCGAGCGCGAAGTGGCCTCGCCGACCGGCCCGAGAAAAATGCTCGACGTGGTCGCGGATCGCTTCCGAATTCAGGGCACCGAGAAGGTCCGCGCGATCGAGGCGATCGAGACCGCGCTGAAGCGCGGCGCCGGCCGCGTGATCGCCTATGCGCTGAAGGAAGAAGGCGACCCGGACCTGTGGCGCTTCTCCACCGGCCTGCACTGCCCCGACAGCGACATCCGCTACGCCGACCCGCAGCCGGCCCTCTTCAGCTTCAACTCGGCCTATGGCGCGTGCGAAACCTGCCGCGGCTTCGGCCGCGTGATCGGCGTCGACTACGGCCTCGTGATCCCCGACGGCCGCAAGACG
>DATMIN010000644.1:0-2067 GCA_035554275.1 Burkholderiaceae bacterium | reverse complement strand
GAAGCCAGCGCCGAGCAGCGCAGCGCAGCGGGGTCGGCGCGCTTGCGCGCCAAGCCCGCATGTTTGAGGCCCTGTACCCAGGGCCGAGTTTGCGGGCTTGCCCCGCGTAGCGAGCAGCGCAGGGCACCCCTCGCGCAGCGAGGGGCGCGGCTTCTGCCCTCGCCGGCCTGGCCGCTCCCGGCTTTGCCGCTCCTGCGATCGAAGGCTGCGTTGGGCAACGAGCGGACATCCCATCTCACGGCGGCGCTTCACGCCGCGCGGGTCGCGCGCAGCGCAGCGGGGCACCCGCAGTGAAGCGACCAGACCTGCGCAAGCTGCGCCTGCCCACTCGCGTGCCGCTGCGGCTGCGGGTCTTCTTCCGCGGCGCGTTCCTGCTGCTCGCGCTGGCGACGCTCGGCCTCGCGCTGACCGTGCTGCAGGACGAGAAGCAGCGCGGCCAGCGCCGCTATGCCGACGCGCTGCAGCGCAACCTGGCGCAGTTCGCGGCGCGCCTGCGCCACCCGACCGGCCAGCTCGCGCTGCTGAACCCGACCCTGGCCGAGCGCCCGGCCGCGCCGCTGCACCCGCTGGTGCTGCCGTTCGCCGCGATCGACTTCGACGACCGCGTCAAGGCGCTGCAGGCGATCGAAATGGCGGGCTGCCAGGTGCAGTACCCCGACGGGTCGACGTGGTGCGCCGGCGTCGGCAACAACCCGTACGCCGGCGCGTTCGTCTACCTGGTCGGCAGCGTCGCGCTCGGCGAGTTGGTCTCGCACCCGAGCGGCGCGCTCGACGTCACGGGCTTCCATCGCGTGCGCGTCGAGCTCGCGATGCGCGGCCAGACCTTCCGCTGGGTCGCGCCGTTCGAGGCGCTCGACGATGCGCCGGCCGCGGGCGGGCAGCGCGGCCGGCTCACCGGCTATATCGACGAAGCCGACGGCATCGAGCGAGCGCTCGCGCACGGCACGCGCGCGGTGCGCGACTTCCGCGGTTGGCTCTGGCAGGAGGGCCGCTGCGCCGAGCGCGACGCCAGCCCCGAGGGCTGCGCGAAGCGCACGTTCGTCTCGATCCGGCTGCCGATCGAAATCTTCCGCGACGACCTGTTCCAGAAGAAGCTGGTCTGGCCGCCGGCCGATCTCGACCAGATGCAGCTGCGCCTGCGCGTGTTCGCACCCGGCGCCGGCGCCGCGCTGGCCGACACCGACGCCGACGGCGCGACGCTGCCGTTCTCGCCGGCCGAGCTGCGCGACCAACTGCTGCCCGGCGAGACGCTGACGGTCACCCGGCTCGGCGCCGACGGCCGCCCGCGCGCGCCCGAGCTGCTGCACCTCGCCGGCGCCGCCTCGACCGACGAGCCGATCGCGCCGTGGCTCGCGCAGCTGATCCGGCGCCTGCCGGTCGACGGCTACGACGCGCCGATCGAAGCGCGCGAGACGATCGCCACGCCGCTCGGCCGCTACGCGCTGGTGCTGAGCGGCGATCTGCGCAGCGTCAACCGGGGGCTGGCCACGGTCGCGACGCGCGTGTCGTGGTTCGTCGGCGCGATGCTGGTCGCGATCGCGCTGACCTGGCTCGCGATCGAGCTGCGCATCATCCGCCGCATCACGCTGCTGACGAAGCGCGCGGCCAGCGTATCGACCGGCGTGCGCGCCAGCGACGGCCTGGCGCAGATCGACCTCGCCGATCTGCGCGGCAGCGACGAACTCGGCGTGCTCGCGCGGGGCCTGCAAGACCTGCTGCAACGCATCAACGACGACGCGCGGCGCGACCGCATCCGCGCCGAGCAGGAGAAGGACATGTGGCACGCGGTCGGCCACGAGATCATGTCGCCGCTGCAGTCGCTGCTGGCGCTGCACGGCGCGGCCGACGACGCGAGCCACCGCTACGTCAGCCGCATGCAGCAGGCGGTGCGGGTGCTGTACGGCCACGCGTCGCCGAGCGAGGCGCTGCAGTCGACGACGCTCGCGCTGCAGCCGGTCGACCTGAACGCGTTCCTCGGCAACGTCGCGCGCAACGCGCCGTTCACCGGCATCGAGCACGTCGTCTACAGCGCGCTCGAGCGGCCGGTGCCGGTGCGCGCCGAGGAGT
>DATMIN010000643.1:0-11208 GCA_035554275.1 Burkholderiaceae bacterium | reverse complement strand
GGCGGCGCGGTGATCAACAACGTGCAGATCATGATCCTGGTCGTTACCGCGGTCGTGCTCAGCGGCCTGATGTACCTCGTCAACCAGACCAAGCTCGGCCGCGCGATGCGCGCCACCGCCGAGAACCCGCGCGTCGCCGGGCTGATGGGCGTGAAGCCCGATTCGGTGATCTCGGCCACCTTCGTGATCGGCGCCGGGCTGGCCGCACTGGCCGGCGTGATGTATGCGGCCAACTACGGTTCGGTGCAGCACACGATGGGCTTTCTGCCCGGGCTGAAGGCGTTCACCGCGGCGGTGTTCGGCGGCATCGGCAACCTCGCCGGTGCGATGGTCGGCGGCGTGCTGCTCGGGCTGATCGAGTCGCTCGGCAGCGGCTACATCGGCGCACTGACCGGCGGCGTGCTCGGCAGCAACTACCAGGACATCTTCGCGTTCATCGTGCTGATCCTGGTGCTGACGCTGCGCCCGCAGGGCCTGCTCGGCGAGCGCGTGGCCGACCGCGCCTGACCCGGAGGAATCGACAACATGAACTTCTTCCAGACCCACAAGGCCGCCAAGATCGTCGTGCTCGCGATCGGCCTGTTGATCCTGCCGCTGCTGGCGCAACAGGCCGGCAACGCCTGGGTGCGCATCATCGACATCGCGCTGCTGTACGTGCTGCTCGCGCTCGGCCTGAACATCGTGGTCGGCTTCGCCGGGCTGCTCGATCTCGGCTACGTCGCGTTCTACGCGGTCGGTGCCTACATGTTCGGGCTGCTGGCGTCGTCGCAGCTCACCGACACCTTCCCCGGCATTAGCGCGATGTTCCCGAACGGGCTGCACACGCCGTGGTGGGTGATCATCCCGCTCGGCGCGGTGCTGGCCGGCGGCGCCGGCGTGCTGCTCGGCGCGCCGACGCTGAAGCTCAGAGGCGACTACCTCGCGATCGTCACGCTCGGCTTCGGCGAGATCGTGCGCGTGTTCATGAACAACCTCGACGCGCCGGTCAACATCACCAACGGCCCGAAGGGCATCACCGGCATCGACGACATCTCGATGTTCGGCATCCACTTCGGCAAGACCCAGGAGCTGTTCGGCATGGAGCTGCCGAAGGTCACGAACTACTACTACCTGTTCCTCGCCCTGGTGCTGATCGGCATCGTCGTGTGCTACCGGCTCGAGCGCAGCCGCATCGGCCGTGCCTGGATGGCGATCCGCGAAGACGAGATCGCCGCCAAGGCGATGGGCATCAACACCCGCAACCTGAAGCTGCTCGCGTTCGGCATGGGCGCGACCTTCGGCGGCGTCTCGGGCGCGATGTTCGCGAGCTTCCAGGGCTTCATCTCGCCCGAGTCGTTCAGCCTGCAGGAGTCGGTGATGATCGTCGCGATGGTGGTGCTCGGCGGCATCGGCCACCTGCCCGGCGTGATCGTCGGGGCGCTGCTGCTGTCGGCGCTGCCCGAGGTGCTGCGCTACGTCGCCGGCCCGCTGCAGCAGATGACCGACGGGCGGCTCGATGCCTCGATCCTGCGCCAGCTGCTGATCGCGCTGGCGATGATCGGCATCATGCTGTCGCGCCCGCGCGGCCTGTGGCCCTCGCCCGAGCACGGCCAGGACGTGACGCCCGACACGCTGCCGGTGAGCCCGCACGTGCACCTCGCGCCGGCCGAGCAGATCCCGCCGCCGGCCACGCACATCGTGCCGACGGCCGAATGAAGGGAACGCGCAAATGAGCGAAACCATTCTCAAGGTCGCCGGCGTCTCGAAGCGCTTCGGCGGCTTGCAGGCGCTGTCCGATGTCGGCATCACGATCCTGAAGGGCCAGGTCTACGGCCTGATCGGCCCGAACGGCGCCGGCAAGACGACCTTCTTCAACGTGCTGACCGGCCTGTACACGCCCGACTCGGGCACGTTCGAGCTCGGCGGCAAGCCGTACAAGCCGAGCGCGGTGCACGAGGTCGCGAAGGCCGGCATCGCGCGCACCTTCCAGAACATCCGCCTGTTCGCCGAGATGACGGCACTCGAGAACGTGATGGTCGGGCGCCACGTGCGCACGGCCTCGGGCCTGGTCGGCGCGGTGCTGCGCACCAAGGGCTTCAAGGACGAGGAGGCCGCGATCACGAAGCGCGCGCAGGAGCTGCTCGACTACGTCGGCATCGGCCGCTTCGCGCCGTACAAGGCGCGCACGCTGAGCTACGGCGATCAGCGGCGGCTGGAGATCGCGCGCGCGCTGGCCACCGACCCGAAGCTGATCGCGCTCGACGAGCCGGCCGCGGGCATGAACGCGAGCGAGAAGCTCGTGCTGCGCGAGCTGATCGACCGCATCCGCAAAGACGGCCGCACGATCCTGCTGATCGAGCACGACGTGAAGCTGGTGATGGGCCTGTGCGACCGACTCACGGTGCTCGACTACGGCAAGCAGATCGCCGAGGGCACGGCCGCCGAGGTCCAGAAGAACCCGAAGGTGATCGAGGCCTACCTCGGCGCCGATCACGCGGCCCATTGAGCGGCCCATTCAGCGGCCCGACGGAGAAACGCCCATGGCGAACACGATGCTGAAGGTCACCGGGCTGAAGGTCGCGTACGGCGGCATCCAGGCCGTCAAGGGCGTGTCGTTCGAGGTCAACGAAGGCGAACTCGTCAGCCTGATCGGCGCCAACGGTGCCGGCAAGACGACCACGCTGAAGGCGATCACCGGCATCCAGGCCTCGGCCGGTGGCGACATCGAGTATCTCGGCAAGTCGATCAAGGGCCAGGGCCCGTGGGATCTGGTCAAGCAGGGCCTGGTGATGGTGCCCGAGGGCCGCGGCACCTTCACGCGCATGACGATCACCGAGAACCTGCAGATGGGCGCGTTCGTGCGCACCGACAAGGGCATCGACGCCGACATCGACAAGGTGTTCGCGATCTTCCCGCGCCTGAAGGAGCGCCGCCACCAGCTCGCCGGCACGATGAGCGGCGGCGAGCAGCAGATGCTCGCGATGGGCCGCGCGCTGATGGCGCAGCCCAAGGTGCTGTTGCTCGACGAGCCGTCGATGGGGCTGTCGCCGATCATGGTCGACAAGATCTTCGAGGTCGTGGGCGACATCCACAGCCGCGGCACCACGGTGCTGCTGGTCGAGCAGAACGCGAGCCGCGCGCTGCAGCTCGCCTCGCGCGGCTATGTGATGGACTCGGGCGAGGTGACGATGAGCGGCGACGCGAAGCAGCTGCTCAACGACCCGAAAGTGCGCGCCGCCTACCTCGGGGAGTAGGTCGGCCCGCACCGGCTCGCGCTCGAGCGCTATCCGATGGACCGCTGCCTAAGCGAGATCGAGGGCGCGCTGCGTTCGTTGCACTGATCGACGCCAATTCGCGGCGATAGAATCGCCGGGCCGCAGACCCAGGGCCGCCGGTGCGGCCGGTGCGGATTCCCCCGAATGCTTGCTTCCGATCAAGACCCACCCGCATCCGGCATCGACTTCGCGTGCGACGTGCTCGTCGTCGGCGGCGGCCCGGCCGGCGCGACGATCGCCGCGCTGCTCGCCGAGCGCGGCCGCGACGTGGTGCTGCTCGAGAAGGCGCACCACCCGCGCTTTCACATCGGCGAATCGCTGCTGCCGGCCAACGTCGCGCTGTTCGATCGCCTCGGCGTGCGCGACCAGATCGAGGCGATCGGCATGCCGAAGTGGGGCGTCGAGTTCGTCTCGCCCGAGCACGATCACCGCGCCTTCGTCGAGTTCGCCGAGGCCTGGGACAAGAGCATGCCGTACGCGTGGCAGGTGCGGCGCTCGCAGATGGACGAGCTGCTGTTCCGCAACGCCGCGGCCAAGGGCGCACGCACGCTCGAGGGCCATCGGGTGCGCGAGGTCGCATTCGATGCCGCGGGCGCGACGGTGCAGGTCGAGGCCGAGCGGGGCGACGGCGCGGTGGCGCGCCAGACCTGGCGCACGAGGTTCGTCGTCGACGCGTCGGGCCGCGACACGCTGCTCGCGAACCAGTTCAAGTGCAAGGAAAAGAACCCGAAGCACAACAGCTCGGCGCTGTACGGCCACTTCACCGGCGCGCAGCGGCTGCCCGGCAAGCTCGAGGGCAACATCACGATCCTGTGGTTCGACCACGGCTGGTTCTGGTTCATCCCGCTGGCCGACGGCACCACCAGCATCGGCGCGGTGTGCTGGCCGTACTACCTGAAGTCGCGCGGCAAGCGGCCGCTGCCCGAGTTCTTTCACGCCACGATCGCGCTGTGCCCCGAGCTCGCGAAGCGGCTCGACGGCGCGGTGCTCGTCGACGACGCGGTCTACGCGACCGGCAATTATTCGTACACCAGCAACCGCAGCAGCGGCGAGCGCTACCTGATGCTCGGCGACGCGTACGCGTTCATCGACCCGGTGTTCTCGTCGGGCGTCTACCTCGCGATGCAAAGCGGCTTCGAGGGCGCCGATGCGGTCGAGACCGCGCTCGACAAGCCGAAGGCCTACGCCGCCGCGCGGCGCCGCTTCGATGCGCGCATGCGGCACGGCCCGCGCGAGTTCTCGTGGTTCATCTTCCGCGTCACCAACCCGACGATGCGCGAGTTCTTCATGGATCCGCAGAACCCGCTGCGCGTGAAGGAGGCGCTGCTGTCGCTGCTGGCCGGCGACATCTACGGCAGCACGCCGATCTGGCGCTCGATCCGCATCATGAAGGCGCTGTACTACCTCGTCTCGCTCGCGAATCTGCCACGCACGGTGCGCGCGTGGCAGCGCCGCCGCATCAACATCCGCGACGCCGAGGTCCCGGCGTCGTGACGGTGGCAGCGCCGCCACGCAGCGTCATTGCCGCCGAGCCGATGGTCTTCCGTCGGCTCCGGCGCGCCAGCGACGCGATGCCCGACGCCGCTGCCGGCGCGGTGCTCGGCGGTCGCTGGCTCGGTGCCGACGCCGCGGCGCCGCAGGCGCCGTTGCTCGCGCCCGGCGGCGCGGTGTTCGATGCCTGGGCCGGCGGCGCCCATGTCGAGGAGCGCCGGCACGGCTGCGTGCGCTACGCCACCGATGGCCACTGGCTGCACGGCTCCGCCGAGATCGACGACCGCACGCTCGGCCTGCAGGCGGCGACCCGGCGCGCGTATGCGGAGTTGTTCGAGGCGATCGCCGCCAGCCCCTGCGCGCAGCTGCTGCGGCTGTGGAACTACCTCGCCGACATCAACCGCGAGACCGATGGCAGCGAACGCTACCGCGAGTTCAACGCCGGCCGCCAGCAGGCCTTCATCGAGGCGCGGCGCAGTGCCTTCGACGGCGCGCCCGCCGCCTGTGCGCTGGGCACGCGGGGCGGGCCGCTGCGCGTGTACTTCCTGGCCGGCCGCACGGTGCCGCTGGCGATCGAGAACCCGCGCCAGATCAGCGCCTACCACTACCCCGACAGCTACGGTCCGCGCAGCCCGAGCTTCTCGCGCGGCGCGCTCGCCGATGTCGGCGCGGGCCGCACGGCGCTGTTCATCTCGGGCACCGCGAGCATCGTCGGCCATGCGACGCTGCACGCCGGCGACGTGCGGCGCCAGACCGAGGAAAGCCTGGTCAACATCGCGGCCGTGCGCGCGGCCGCAGCGGCGCGCGCGCAGCGGCCGTTCCCGGCCGACGCACTGATCGCCACCGTGTACCTGCGCCACGCTGCCGATCTGGACGTGGTGCGCGAGACCTTCGAGCGCGCGGTCGGCGCAGGCAGTGCCGCGGCGCGCGACGCGGTCTACGTGCAGGCCGACATCTGCCGTGCCGACCTGCTGGTCGAAATCGAGGCGCACGCCTTCGCGGACCACCGGAACCCGGCTTGAAACTTCGAACCCTCCTGAGTACTGCCGCGCTCGCCGCCTGTGCCGCGCCGGCATGCGCCGCCGACCCGGTCGAGCCCGGCCCCGATGTCGATGCCGGCCTGAACCCGGGCACCCAGCGGCCGCTGTGGGAGCTCGGCCTCGGTGCCGCGGCGCTGCGCCTGCCCGACTACCGCGGCTCCGACCAGGGCCGCGCCTACCTGCTGCCGCTGCCGTACATCGTCTATCGCGGCACCTGGCTGAAGGCCGACCGCGACGGCGCGCGCGCGCTGCTGTTCGAAGCGCCGCGCGTCAAGGTCGACGTGAGCGCCGGCGCCTCGACGCCGACGCGCAGCGAAGACAACGAGGCGCGCCGCGGCATGCCGAACCTGCACGGCACCTTCGAGCTCGGCCCGAACCTGAACCTCACGCTCGCCGGCTCGCGCGCGCAGCGCTGGAAGCTCGACGCGCGGCTGCCGCTGCGCGCCGCGTTCACCGTCGAACGCTCGCCGAAGTCGGTCGGCGCGACCTTCGAGCCGAACCTGAACCTCGACCTCGCCGGTGTCGGCGGCGGCTGGAACCTCGGCCTGCTGACCGGCCCGGTGTTCGCCGACCGCAAGTACCACGCGTACTTCTACGGCGTCGACAGCGCCGACGCCACCTCGTCGCGCCCGGCCTACGAGGCGCGCGCCGGCTACGGCGGCTGGCGCGCGCTCGCGGCCACCTCGCGCCGCTTCGGCAACATGTGGGTCGGCGCGTTCGCGCGCTACGACGATCTGCACGGCGCGGCGTTCGACGACAGCCCGCTGGTGCGGCGGCGCTCGGCGCTGACGTTCGGCATCGGCGTGTCGTGGATCCTCACGACCTCGCGCGAACTCGTGAGCAGCTCGGACTGAGACGTGCTGCGGCGTCTCTTCCAATGCGTGCTGTTCTACGTGCTGCTGATCCACCTGGGCGCGATGTCGCTGACCTGGAACCTGGTGTGCGTGGTGATCCACCCGTTCCTGACGCGCGCGCAGGGCGTGGTCGTCGGGCGCGCGGCGATCTCGTCGGTCTATCGTGGCTTCTGGGCGTTTGCGCAGTGGCTCGGCCTGATGCGCATCGACTACACCGCGCTCGACGTGCTCGAGCGTGACGCCGGCCTGATCATCGCCGCCAACCACCCGACGATGCTCGACGCGCTGCTCGTGATCGCGCGCGTGCCGCGCGGCATCTGCATCATGCGCTCGAGCCTGATGCGCAACCCGTTTCTCGGCGCCGGCGCGCGGCTGGCGCGCTACATCCGCAACGACCCGCCGCGCGGCATGATCCGCGGCTGCGTCGCGAATCTGCAAGCCGGCGGCCAGCTCGTGCTGTTCCCCGAGGGCACGCGCACGATCCGCGCGCCGATCAACCCGTTCCGGCCCGGCATCACGCTGATCGCGCAGATGGCGCAGGTGCCGATCCAGACGGTGCTGATCGAATCCGCATCGTCGTACCTCGCGAAGGGCTGGCCGATCTGGCGCGCGCCCGAGTTCCCGGTGACGATCCGCGTGCGCCTCGGCGAGCGCTTCGCGCCTGAGGCCGATCACCAGGGGCTGCTGAAGCGGCTCGAGGCCTACTTCGCCGCGGAGCTGAGCCGATGAGCCCGTCGCCGTCGACGACGCACCTCGTGCTGATCCCGAGCTACGACACCGGTGCGACGGTGTACGCGACGGTGCGCGCCGCGCGCGCGCAGTGGGCGCCGGTGTGGGTCGTCACCGACGGCAGCGGCGACGGCACGCCGGCCGGCCTGCAGGCGATGGCGTGCAACGACGCCGACCTGCGCGTGATCGAGCTGCCGGTCAACGCCGGCAAGGGCGCGGCGGTGCTGCACGGCCTGCGTGCCGCGCAGGCCGAGGGCTTCACGCACGCGCTGACGATGGACGCCGACGGCCAGCACCCGGCCGAGCTGATCGGCGCGTTCATGCAGGCCTCGATGCGGCACCCGCAGACGATGGTGCTCGGCCGGCCGGTGTTCGATGCCTCGGCGCCGCTGCTGCGTGTGCGCGGCCGGCGCGTCTCGAACGGCTGGACGAATCTCGAGACGCTCGGCGCCGGCATCGCCGATTCGCTGTACGGCTTTCGCGTCTACCCGATCGACGCGCTGGTCGCGGTGATGCGCGGTCAGCGCTGGATGCGGCGCTTCGACTTCGACACCGAGGCCGTCGTGCGGCTCGCGTGGCGCGGCGTCAAGCCGGTCAACCTCGACGCGCCGGTCAAGTACCTGACGGCCGCGGAGGGCGGCGTCTCGCACTTCCGCTACGGCCGCGACAACCTGCTGCTGACGTGGATGCACACGCGGCTGATGATCGAGTTCGTGCTGCGGCTGCCGGGGCTGCTGTGGCGGCGCGCGACCGGCCGGGCGCCGTTCCAGCGGCTGTGAACGCGGCCTGCGCGGGCGCGCTGGCTCGCGTACGATTGGTACGATCATGCGCCCGATGACCGACCTGCTCCAGGCCTCGCAGCACCTGCCCGAAATCGCGTTCGAGCCCGGTGCCACGATCGTCGCCGAGGGCACGGCGGCGGGCGGGATCTTCGTGCTGGTGTCGGGCGCCCTGCGGGTGCTGAAGGGCGACGTGCTCGTCAACACCATCACGCGGCCGGGCGCGCTGGTCGGCGAGGTGTCGGTGCTGCTCGGCTCGGCGCACAGCGCCACCGTCGAGGCCACCGAGCGCAGCGTGCTGCGCCACGCCGAAGACGGCCGCGCGCTGCTGACGAGCGACCCGGCGATCACGCTGCTCGTTGCGGCGGGCCTCGCCGAGCGGCTCAACTTCGTGACCACCTACCTCGCCGATCTGAAACACCAGTACGGCGACGCGCCCGGCCTCGCGATGGTGCCCGAGGTGCTGCGCCAGCTGTCGTTGTTGTCGGGCCCGCCGGCGCGCGCCGGCTCGGCGCGCGACCCCGACCCCGATTACTGAAACTGAGCGCGGCTCAGAACACGCTGCGTTCGGGCGCCTGTGCGGCGCTGAGCAGCAGTTGCTCGGTGCCCATCATCGAGCGCCACGCGGCCTCGCCCGCATCGGTGTCGATCACGATGTGCGCCGGCACCGGGCCGATCTGGCGCCCGGCGTTGAAGACCCAGGTCGTGCCGATGCGGTCGGCCCACGCGCCCTTCGGCTTGAACGGCGGCTCGTGCACGTGGCCGGTCAGCACGATGTCGGGCGTGAAGCGCGCGATCCAGCCGCCGAGCTCGGTGTCGCCGTAGTCGCGCCGGCCGGTCCAGCAGGTCGGCGAGCCGAGCGGCGGCCAGTGGTAGACCCAGATCCAGCGCGCCGGCCGCAGCAAAGCATCGGCGGCGAGCTGCGCCTCGACCGCGACCTTGCCGAGCGGGCCGTCCCACCACGGGCAGATCGTCACGAGCGTGTCGGCAATCGTCAGCGAATCGCCGTCGGTGGGCACGCCGGCGGCGCGCGCCTGGGCGAGCCACAGCGCCGACTGCTCGCCCTGCGCGTCGGGGCCGGTGAGGTCGTGGTTGCCCGAGCTGATCGCGACGCGGCCCGCGGCCTGCAGCAGATCGAGGTAGCGCAGGATCACGATCGACTGCGCGTCGAGCGACACCGCCGAGCTGATGTCGAGGCTGTCGCCGGCGAGCACGACGAGGTCGAAGCTCGGCGCCGAGCGCACCACCCAGTCGAGCTGCGGCAGCGTGTAGTGCAGGTCCGAGACGAGCAGGATGCGCACGTGTTCAGGCCATCGCGCCGTTGATCGAGATCACCTGGCCGCTGATGTAGCCGGCCTCTTCGGAGCAGAGGAACGCGACCAGCGCGGCCACTTCGTCGGCGCGCCCGGCGCGCTTCATCGGCACGAGGCGCTCGATCGTCGCGGCGTCGAACGCGCCCTGCGCCATGCCGCTGTCGACGAGGCCCGGCGCGACCGCGTTGACGGTGATGCCGCGGCTCGCCAGTTCGAGCGCGAGCGCCTTGGTCGCGCTGTTCAGCGCGCCCTTCGCGGCGGCGTAGTTGACCTGGCCGCGGTTGCCGGTCAGCGCGGCGATCGACGAGACGTTGACGATGCGGCCCCAGCGCGTGCGGATCATCGGCAGCGTCAGCGGTTGCGTCACGTTGAAGAAGCCGTCGACCGAGCTCGCGATCACGCCGTCCCACTG
This sequence comes from Burkholderiaceae bacterium, assembly GCA_035554275.1. GTDB lineage: Bacteria > Pseudomonadota > Gammaproteobacteria > Burkholderiales > Burkholderiaceae_C > LMDS01. Next base: position 1,336 of record DATMIN010000643.1, on the reverse strand, counting down.
CGCGTCGCGCAGCCCGGGGAACGCGGCGTCGGCGTGGGTGCCGGCGTTGTTGACAAGCACCTGGATCGGGCCGGCCGCGAGCAGCGCCGTGCAGGCCGCGCGCGTCGCGGCGCGGTCGGTCACGTCGAACGCGACCGCCTCGGCGCTGCCGCCGGCGGCCGTGATCTCGTCGGCGAGCGAGCGCGCGGTTTCGAGGCGCGTATTCGCGTGCGCGATCAGGTGGAAGCCGTCGCGCGCGAGGCGGCGTGCGATCGCGCCGCCGAGGCCGCCGCTCGCGCCGGTGACGAGGGCGCGGCGCTTCGTCGCGGGCGGGTTGCTCATGCGGCGAGCGCAGCGTTGAGCACGACCGCGGCGCGGCCCGCGGCGAGCAGGCGTTCGCCGTGGTGCAGCGTGAACGCGTAGAGGATCTGGCGCGCGTCGCCGGCCCGGCGCGTGGCCTCGATGCGCAGCTCGTCGGGCGCACGTTCGGGCAGCGGCAGGTCATCGAGCCGCAGCACGTTCAACTGCACGCCGCGCGCGCTCGCGAGGACGCCCGGCGCCGGCGGCGTGCCGTGCGCGCGGCCGACGAGCGCACCGTGCAGTGCCATCGCCTGCGCTGCGTACTCGATCGCGGCGGTCGCGAGCAGGCCGCGGCGCGTGCGCAGCGGATGCGCGGCGTCGCGGTGGTTGGTGGCGATGCACGCGATGTGCTGCTCGCTCCACGCGTCGAGCCGCGCGAGCAGGCACATCGGGCCTTGGTGCGGAATCAGCGAGGCGATGCCGGCGCGGGCCAGCGTGCGCGGCTCCATCATCAATCGAGCCTGAGCTGCAGCCGGCCCATGCCGCCGTGCTCGACGACGAGGCGCGCGCCGCGCTCGCCCCCCGCAACGCCGGCGAGCGCGATCAGCAGCGGCAGCGCCGCGGCCGCGGGGATCGCGCGGCGCAGCGCCTCGAGCGCCGCATCGTCGCAACGCGTCGTCGGCACGCCGGCGCCGATCAGTTCGAGCGTCAGCGCCGCGATCGAATGCGCCGAGGCCTGCGGCGCGAGCACGAGCGCGACGCCGAAGTGATCGGGCAGCGGCCGCACCGCGTGCAGCGGCTCGGGATACGGCGAATCGCCCGCCACCAGCAGCACCGGCGCGCGCCCGATCGCCACGCTCGTCGCGGCCTCGAGCAAGCCGGCGCCGAAGCTCGCGTCGAACGCGCACAGGCTCGTCGATGCGGCGCGGCTGCCGACCGCGATGTGCCAGCAGCCGGCCGCGGCGTTGTGCACCGAGTTCGTGAAGCGCGTCGGCGAGACCATCGGCGCCGCGCTCGCGAGCGTCTCGCACAGCGCGTGGCAGTTCACGCCTTCGCC
>DATMIN010000642.1:0-3869 GCA_035554275.1 Burkholderiaceae bacterium | reverse complement strand
GAGTGGCCGCCACACCGTCAGCTCCTGCACGTCGATGCCGTAGAGCGTGCGCAGCTCGGCCTGCGGCGGCTTGAAGAACGTCCACTGATCGCCTTCGAAATCGATCGCGAACACGAACGGCAAACAGGCGTGCGGCTCGAGCCGCAGCGCATGCAGCAGCTCGATCCAGACGTCGACATAGCAGTTCTTCTCGACCCAGATCGAGCCCTCGCCGTGCAGCGCGTGGCGTGCGCGGCCGGCGTCGGCGAGGCCGGTCAGCACCGTCACTCGCCCCACAGCTGCGCGCGCACCTCGGCTGGCCAGCGCGCGGGGTCGACGCCGTGCGTGCGCAGCAGCGCGAGCGTCACGCGCTCGAGACCGAAGCCGAGGCACGCGGTGCTCGCCAGCGCCCCGTCGTGCGAGCGGATGCCGAAGGTGCCGCTGAAGTGATCTTGATGCCAGTTGAACGAGCAGATCGCGGTCGGCCGCTCGGCCGAGATCACCGGCACGAGGATCTCGAACTTGAGGCGCTGGTCGCGCTGGCTCGCCGCCATGATCTTGCCGGCGCGGCCGAAGAACGGGTCGTTCGCGACATCGCTGCGCACCGGCAGCTGCAGCGCGCCGAGCAGCGCCAGGCCGCGCTCGAGCCAGGCGTTGCGCCAGTCGAGCACCTGGTCGGGCGTGCCGGCGCGGATGAACTCGCGCATTCGGAACGACTGCAGCCGTGTCGGCTCGGCCGAGGGCTCGTGGCGATAGACCCAGTTCATCACCGTGACGAGCCGCCCGCCCTCGCGCAGCAACCCCGAGAAGATCGGGTAGACCGGGTAGCACGCGGCCGGCGTGAGCATCGTGTCGGTGATCGCGAGCAGGTCGTCCCAGCGCTCGCCGGCGTGAACGCGCTCGCTCAGCGTGCGCGCGGCGCGCTCGTCGCCGAAGAAGCTGTGGATCGAGCCGGCGAGCTGCGGGAAGTTGTCCATATAGCCGACCTGCTCGATCAGCGCGCGCGCGACGATCGGCGGGAACGTGAGCGCCTCGGCGCCGTCGTCGCGCGCGGTGCGCATCACGAGCCGGTCGAAGCGCGCGAGGATGTCCTCGAACATCGCGCCGCGCCCGTAGCCGCCGGGCACGCCGGTCGGGATGATCAGGCCGTGCGCGACGAGCTCGTCGTGGAACGCCTGCGACTCGTCGCGCTCAGACATCCTTGACCACCAGCAGCATCGCCGCGCTCTTGGCCGCCAGGCGCTCGTTCGAGATCATCAGCGCGGCCGACAGCGTGTCGCGGTAGTGGCGGCCGACGCTGAACTTCGAGTCGTTGCGGTAGCCCATCACGCCGATGATCTGCAGCGCCTGGTGGACGATGCGCGGCGCGGCCTCCGAGGCCTGCACCTTCAGGTGGTTCAGGCGCAGCGCCCAGCCCATCGACATCAGCGCCTCGCGCGCGGCCGTGTCGTCGCCGAGCGCATCGAACGCCGCGGCGCTGGCCGTCCACTGCTGCTGCAGCGCCTGCAGGTCGCCCAGCGCCTGCGCCAGCAGCAGCGCTGCGGGCGGCATGGTGCCGGGGTTGCTGCGCGCCTGGCCGCGCACGAACGCCGCGGCGCGCGCCATCGCGTCGGCGGCGATGCCCCACCACAGCGCCGACCACAGCACGTGCGAGAACGGCACCATCGTCTGCGCCGACGAGTCGGCGAAGCTGCCCGGCACGATCTGCCGCACATCGGCCTCGGCGACGAGGCGCCCGCCGGGGCTGCAGGTGCCGCGCATGCCGAGCGTGTCCCAGCTCGAGGTCGGCGTCAGCGTGTGGTCGCCACGGCGCAGCAACACGAGCACCTGGTCGCTCGCGGCGGCGTCGGGCGCGCGCCGCGCGGTGACGAGCAGCGCGTCGGCATGCGCGCCGTACGACACCGTCGTGGCCGCCTTCTCGAGGCGGAAGCGGTCGCCGTCGCGCTCGACCGCGCACACGCTGGAGCGCGTGTCGCCCGAAGTGCCGACCTCCGACGTGACCGACGCGATCAGGTGCTGGTGCTCGACCAGTTCCTCGAGCACCCCGCGGAACCACGCCGAGTCGAGCCCGTGGCGCGCCAGGCAGGCCACCTCGATCAGGTGCATCGCCAGCACCATGCCGCTGGCCGAGCAGCCCTGCGCGAGCGCAGCGCACAGCTGGGCCTGTTGCAGCAGCGTGCAGCCGGCGCCGCCGAGCGCCCCGGGCACGCCGCACGACAGCACGCGCGCGCCGCGCAGCGCGTCGACCGCCTCCTGCGGAAAGCGCGCGCGCGCGTCGACATCGGCCGCGTGCGTTGCGGCCACGTCGGCGGCGATGACGCGCAGCTCTCGCAGCAGAGTTTCAAAGGCGGTGTCGAGCATGGTGAACGGCTTTCTACACAGGACGGCGCCGCGCGCGTCCCCCCGATTGCGGGGTCCGCTGTGTGTAACGTGCCTGCGATTAGGGGTTGTGTGCGAATCTACACTTGTGAGAAGTTGTGTCGACCGCATCGAGTCGAGAGAATCCAGACCACGATGAATACGCACGAAACGACCGCCCTCCCCGCCTGCCGCGCGCTGGCCGCCGAGTTGCCGACCGGCCTGCGCGTGGGCATCGACATCGCGCAGGTCAGCGCGATCGAGGCGTCGCTCGCCGCCTTCGGCGAGCGCTTCATGCGCCGCATCTTCCGCGAGGGCGAAGTCGCCTATGCGCTGAAGGCACCCGCACAAACCGCGCAGCGCCTGGCCGCGCGCTTCGCCGCGAAGGAAGCCGCGATGAAGGCGTTCGGCCTGTCGGAAGCCGGCGTCGCCTGGCGCGACATCGAGGTCACCCGCAGCGCCGACGGCGCCTGCGCACTCACGTTGCATGGTCGCGCCGCCGATGCCGCGCAGCGCAGCGGCTGCACTCAAATCGCGCTCAGCGTGAGCCACGACGGCGATTACGCCGGCGCGGTGGTCGCCGCCCTCGCGCCGGCCTGATGCTTGCTCGCTTCTTCCACCCGCGCCACACCGCTTGCCTGCCGGAGTTTTGCAATGCCCTCGACCGACCACTACGAAGCCCCGATCCGCGCCATCCTCGCGAAGCACGGGCGCCTCGCTCACGACGCGCTGTCGATCGAATCGAGGGCTGATCTGTACCAGGCCGGCCTGACCTCGCACGCGAGCGTCAACGTGATGCTCGCGCTCGAATCCGAATTCGACATCGAGTTCCCCGACGAGCTGCTCAAGCGCAGCGTGTTCTCGAGCGTCTCGGCGATCCGCGACGCGGTGGCCGGCATCGGCCGGGCCTGAATCCGGCCGGCCCGTGCGCCATTCCGCCTCGGGCCCGACGCACACGCAGCGGCTGCCCTTGCAGGCGGTCTGGGCGCTGCAACGCGCGCCGGCCGCCGGGCCGGGCGAGGCGCCGCCGGCGGCGCGCGATGAAGAGTGGATCGAGATCCCCGGCCCGAGCACCGTCGCCGCCGCGCTGCGCGCGCTCGGGCGCTGGTCGCTCGACGCGCCGGCGCAGCGTTTCGATGCCGACGACTGGTGGTTCCGCGCCCGCTTCGACGCGCCACCGCGCGCCACCGGCGTGCGCCGCCGCCTCGTCTTCGGCGGGCTCGCGGGCCACTGCGAGGCATGGCTGAACGGCGCGCCGCTGCTCGCCAGCGACAACATGCACCTCGCGCACCGCTGTGCGGAGCCGCGTCTGGAACCCACCGGCAACGAACTGCTGCTGCGCTTCGCCTCGCTCGACGCCTGGCTCGCGCGCAAGCGCCCGCGCCCGCGCTGGCGCGCGCCGATGGTCGAGCACCAGCAACTGCGCTTCACGCGCAACACGCTGCTCGGGCGCACGCCGGGCTGGTCGCCGCCGGCCGCGCCGGTCGGGCCGTGGCGCGCGATCGAGTGGGTCGATGAGCGCGCGGTCGAGG
>DATMIN010000641.1:0-4503 GCA_035554275.1 Burkholderiaceae bacterium | reverse complement strand
CCCTCCGTCGGGCGAGGGCGGCGCCGGGGGCGGCGGGCGATAATGGCGCCATCCCCCGAGAAACCTCTTTCTACCCGGAGCGCGCGTCATGGCCTCAGTCAACAAAGTCATCCTGATCGGCAACCTCGGCCGCGACCCCGAGGTGCGCTACAACCCCAGCGGCACCGCCTGGTGCACGGTCAGCATCGCGACCACGCGCAACTGGAAGAACAAGGATTCCGGCGAACGCATGGAAGAGACCGAGTGGCACCGTGTGGTGTTCAATGATCGACTCGCCGAGATCGCGGGCGAGTATCTGAAGAAGGGTCGCTCGGTCTACGTCGAGGGCCGCCTGAAGACGCGCAAGTGGACCGACAAGGACGGTGTCGAGAAGTTCACCACCGAGATCCTCGCCAACGACATGCAGATGCTCGGCAGCCGTGAAGGCATGGGCGGTGGCGCGGGCGGCGGCAGCGGCGACGAAGAAGGCGGCGGCTACAACGAGCAGCGCGGCGCAGCGCAGCGCACCGCGGCCGCGCCGGCCTCGCGCCCGGCCGCGCAGCGGCCCGCGTCGAAGCCGGCGAGCAGCGGCTTCGACAACATGGACGACGACATCCCTTTCTGACGCGGCCGCGGACGGAGCCCGTGCCATCTACTCGAGCGGAATCTCCAACAGGTCCCGCCCCACGATGACCGGCCCTGCGTAGTGCTTGCGCACGCTTCGGATCCAGTCCTCGTCCCTGATCGTGGTGTCGTCGGCCGGCACGAAATGGGTGAGCACCAGGTGCTTCACGCCCGCGTCGGCCGCGATCCTTCCGACGTCTTCGGCGAGGGTGTGGCTGGCCTTGAGGTGATCGAGCAGCGTCTGGGCATTGTTCGGGACGCGCTTGACCAGGCGCTCGATGCCTTGCGCGTCCATGATCTCGTGGACGAGGTAGTCGGCGTTTCTGGCGAAGTCGGCCAAGGGCGGGAAGTAGGCGGTGTCGCCCGAGAACACCACGGTCTTGCCGCCGAATTCGAACTTCAGCGCGAAGCTGTCGTGGATCGGCGGGTGCTTGTTGCGCAGCGCGGTCACCTTGACTGGGCCGGTGTCGAGCACGGTGCCCTCGCCGTACTCGTGCGCGATCACGAGCTTGCGCAGATCGGGTCGGCCTTCGTCCGCGATCCGGGTGTCGATGTCGAACTTGTTGGCGGCCCAGACGGCGCTGTCGAGCGCCAGCATGCCCGATGGGCCGTAGGTGTCGACACGGTTCTTCAGACCGTTCGCCCAGGCGTTGTACAGGAGGCCGCCGTATTCGAGGTTGTGGTCGGAGTGATGGTGGGTGATGAACACGTAGCGGATCGACTGCAGGGGTACCTTGGCCTGAATCATGCGCAAGGACACGCCGTAGCCGGTGTCGATCACGAAGGGAACGCCGTCGATCAGCAGCACGTTCGAGGAGGGCAAGGGGTTGTCGGCGCGCACCGCCGGCCCGCCTTTGGTGCCGAGCAGGACGAGCCTGGCCGTCGGGTCGGCTTGGGCGTGTGCGGTGCCGCCCATGAGCATCGCGGCGGCCAGCGCGAGCAGTGCAACGGTTCTTTGAATCACTTTTCGCATCGCGTCGTTTGCCGATGCACGAGGGACTCGCCGGGGTGCGTCGCGGCGGCGGGTGATGCGCATGTCTTGTCTCCGTGTCGCTTTCTGCAAGGATACTTTCGAGCGACCCCAGACTCCAAGGGGCAGCATGCGGGCACGAATTCAAACTAGCATCGATCCATGAACCTGCACCTCAGCCTCACCCCCGTCATCTCGCTCGTCGCCGGCATCCTGATCCTGGTGATGCCCAAGCTGCTGAACCTCATCGTCGCCATCTATCTGATCGCGATCGGCGTGATCGGCATCCTCGGCCCGGGCGTGCTGCACCTGCGCTGAAGGCCGAACCGCGATGAACTTCGACTGGCGCAACCCGTACCCGACGATCCGCAGCCCGCTGTTCGCGCGCAACGTCGTCGCGACCTCGCACGCGCTCGCGTCGCAGGCGGGTGTGCGCATGCTGCTGGCCGGCGGCAACGCGGTCGACGCGGCGATCGCGGCGGCCGCGGCGCTGACGATCGTCGAGCCGGTCTCGAACGGGCTGGGCAGCGACAACTTCGCGATCCTGTGGGACGGCAACGAACTGCACGGCCTGAATTCGTCGGGCGTCGCGCCGGCGGCGTGGAACCCGGGCTACTTCAAGCGCAAGCACGGCGGGCAGTTCCCGGTGCGCGGCTGGGACACGGTGACGACGCCGGGTGCGGTGGCCGGCTGGGTCGCGCTGTCGGAGCGCTTCGGCCGGCTGCCGTTCGCCGACCTGCTGGCGCCGGCGATCGAGCTCGCCGAGCGCGGCCACGGCGTGGGCACGATCGTCGCCGACAAGTGGGCGCGGCAGGTGCCGGCGCTGCAATCGCTGCCTGGTTTCGCCGACGCCTTCATGCCGCGCGGCCGCGCGCCCGAGCCGGGCGAGCGCTTCGTGTTCGGCGCCGCCGGCGCGACGCTGCGCCAGATCGCGGCGACCAAGGGCGAGGCGTTCTACCGCGGCGAGATCGCCGCGAAGCTGGTCGCGCATTCGAGCGCGCACGGCGGCAGCATGCAGCTGTCCGACCTCGCGAACTATCGGCCCGAATGGGTCGGCACGATCTCTAAGCGCTTCGCGGGCCACGTGCTGCACGAGATCCCGCCGAACGGGCAGGGCATCGCCGCGCTGATGGCGCTGGGCATGCTCGAGCGGATGGAGCTCGGCCGCTACCCGGTCGACAGCGCGCTGTCGCAGCACCTGCAGATCGAGGCGATGAAGCTCGCGTTCGCCGACACCTACCGCTGGGTCGCCGACGCGCGCTCGATGACACAGGTCACGCCGCCCGACCTGCTCAGCGACGCCTACCTCGCCGAGCGCGCGAAGCTGATCGACCCGACGCGCGCGCAGAATTTCGCGCACGGCACGCCGCCGGCCGGCGGCACGATCTATCTGACCGCGGCCGACGAGCGCGGGATGATGGTGAGCCTGATCCAGTCGAACTACATGGGCTTCGGCAGCGGCGTCGTCGTGCCGGGCACCGGCGTGAGCCTGCAGAACCGCGGCCACGGCTTCACGCTCGACGAGGCGCATCCGAACGTGGTCGCGCCCGGCAAGCGGCCGTTCCACACGATCATCCCCGGCTTCCTGATGAAGGCAGACGGGCGCCCGCAGATGAGCTTCGGCGTGATGGGCGGCAACATGCAGCCGCAAGGCCATCTGCAGACGCTGGTGCGGCTGCTCGTGCATGGCCAGCAGCCGCAGGCCGCGTGCGACGCGCCGCGCTGGAAGGTCGCGACCGGGCTCGATGTCGACTTCGAGCCGACGATGGCGCCGGCGCTGGTGAAAGACCTCGTCGCGCTCGGCCACCGCTACGAGGCGGTCGCCGACAACTACATGGACTACGGCAGCGGCCAGTTCATCTGGAGACTCTCGGACGACCTCGACGACGGCTTTGTGGCCGCGAGCGATTCGCGCCGCGACGGGCACGCGGCGGGGTACTAGCCGCCTGCCCCGAAGAGCGGTTGGACGAACGCGAACCATCCGCCGATCAGGTAGACCAGCACGCTGAACGCATAGACGCGAAGCGAGGTCTGGCGCGTCTGCAGGCACGCACGGCGCAGCGCCGGGTCGGCCGGGCAGGGCGCGTTTCGATTCCGCCACTGCAAGACGCCGCTCGCCGCCATCGCCAGGCCGGCGAACACGAACAGCCCCTCCTTGTGCTCGCTCAGCCAGACGACCTGCGGGAACACCGACACCAGTGACGAGAGCGCCGCGCCCGCGCCGAGCGCCACCAGCAGCGCCGGCAACGCGCAGCAGACCAGCGTGCTGGAGCTCGCGAACAAGCTCAGCATCGAGGTCCACAGGCTCGTGCGCGATTCGACGCTGCCGTCGGCGCTCACTTCTTCGCCTTCACGGCCGCCTTGATCTCGGCGACCGACTGCTCGACCGTTTCCAGCTTGGTCACGTCGTAGCCGGCGTCGGTGATCTCGGCAGTGATGGTCTTGGTGTCGAGCGTCTGCCCGTCCTTGGCCTCGACGGCGACGACCTTCTGCTTCAGGTCGACGAAGACGGCCTTGGTGGCAGGCAGCTTGGACAGGCGCTTCTCGATGCCCTGCGCGCAGAACGCGCAGACCATGCCGTTGACGCTCGCCTTCACGCTCGTCGCGGCGAGCGAAGAGGCGGCGCTGCCGGCGAGGAGCACGGCGATCAGAAGTCGGGGATAGTGATTCATCGAAGTTCCTTTCAGAAGATGTACATGAAGTTCGCGCGAGCCTGCCGGGAGTTGTTGACCCCGAGTTCGACGAAAAAGCGGTTGTGGATCAGGCGCAGCATCGGCGTGATCTCGGTCTTGTCCGACAGGCCGCGCATGCGTCGCGCTTCCAGCACCAGCCAGGGCTGGACCTCGTCGTAGTCGACTGCGTAGAACGAGAACCCGGCACGCACCGAGCCGAAGTCGTGGTTCAGCCCGGTGGCGCGGTACAGGCGCGCG
>DATMIN010000640.1:0-2760 GCA_035554275.1 Burkholderiaceae bacterium | reverse complement strand
GCCGCGATCGGGCGGGTGTCGCCCTGGGCGACGACGCGCCTCATGTGATCTTCCGGTGCGGCCTGCAGCCAGACCGTCGTGCAGTGCTGCAGCATCAGGTTGAAGCTGGCCGGGTCGGAGACGATGCCGCCGGGCGTGGCGATCACCGCCTCGGGGTAGATCTGGATCGTCTCCTCGAGCGCGCGGCGCTCATAGCGGCGGTACGCGCTCTGGCCGTACAGGCCCTGGATCTCGTTGATGCTGCAGCCGGCGAACTTCTCGATCTCGCGGCTCAGCTCGACGAACGGGAAGCCGAGGTCGTCGGCCAGCATCGCGCCGAGCGTCGTCTTGCCGGCGCCGCGCAGCCCGACCAGCGCGACCTGCGGGCTACGCCGCCGGCCGCGGCTGCCGTTTGCGCCGCCGGTGCCGAGCAACTCGCCGACGGCCACGCGCACGCGGCGCAGCGTGGCGTCGTCGCGGCCCTCGAGCAGCTCGCGCAGCATCAGCCATTCGGGCGACGCGGTGGTCACGTCGCCGAGCAGCTCGGCGAGCGTGCACTGCAGCGCCTGCGAGACCTGCAGCAGCACCAGCACCGAGGCATTGCCGACGCCGTACTCGAGGTTCGCCAGATGGCGCTCGGAGACATCGGCCGCGGCGGCCAGCGCGCGCCGCGTCATCCCGCGTCGCGCCCGCAGGGCCCGGGTGCGCTCGCCGAGCGCGACCAGAAACGGGTTCTTCGACTGCCCGTCGGCCTCGGCGTCCGACGCTTGGCCCAGTGTTAACCCGGATTCTTGCATTATATTGCTTGACACGGCCTCGACCGGTCCCTAGAGTCCATGCACGCACAATACTGCATCGCCTCGGCCGAGGCAAGGCTTGCAGACGACCCCGGAGACCCGCACCATGACGCCCGACCTGTTCCGCGCCCAGCTCGCCGCGCTCACCTCGCAACTCGCCGGCCGGCCGATCGACGCCGCGCTCGACGCCTGGCTGAACCGCGAGCACGGGCCCGGCAGCGCGACGTACGCGGCGCTCAAGGCAAGCTGCGAGGCCGGCGTGGCCGACGGGTGGCTCTGCAACCGCGAAGGCGGCGGCATCCGCTACGGCCGCATCTTCAAGCCGGCCGACGACCTGCACGGCTTCTCGGTCGATGTGGTCGACATGACCGAGATCGCCGGGCCGCATCATCGGCATCCGAACGGCGAGATCGATCTCGTGATGCCGCAGGGCGGCGCCGCGCGGTTCGACGGCCGCCCGGCCGGCTGGGTCGTGATGCCGCCGGGCAGTGCGCACCGGCCGACCGTCAGCGCCGGGCGCGCGCTGGTGCTGTACCTGCTGCCGCAGGGCGCGATCGAGTTCACGCGCTGACGCCCGCGCGCCCACGCCGAGGAGACCGCACCATGCCCGCCACCGCCAGCATCGACCCCGTCGCGCCGCCGCCCGAGGCGTTCAACTTCGCCGCGCACCTGCTCGCGCTGAACGAAGGCCGCGCGCAACGCCCGGCGTTCGTCGACGAGACCGGCACGCTGCACTACGGCGCGCTCGCCGAACGGGTGCGGCGCGCGGCCGCGGGCCTGCACGCGCTCGGCCTGAAGCGCGAGGAGCGCGTGCTGCTGCTGATGCACGACAGCATCGACTGGCCGGTGAGCTTTCTCGGCGCGATGTACGCCGGGCTGGTGCCGGTCGCCGTCAACACGCTGCTGACCGCCGACGACTACGCCTACATGCTCGAGCACAGCCGCTCGCAGGCGGCGCTGGTGTCGGGCGCGCTGGTGCCGGCGCTGAGCGCGGCGCTGACGAAGGCGAACCACGAGGTCGGCACGGTGATCGTGTCGCGCCCGCAGGCGCCGCTGAAGAACGGCGAGCTCGAATTCGAGGCCTTCGTCGGCGCGCACGCGCCGCTCGAGCGCGCCGCGGCCACGCGGGCCGACGACCCGGGCTTCTGGCTCTATTCGTCGGGCTCGACCGGGCGCCCGAAAGGCACGGTGCACACCCACGCCAACCCGTACTGGACCGCCGAGCTCTACGGCCGGCGCGTGCTCGGCCTGACCGAGCGCGACGTGTGCTTCTCGGCCGCGAAGTTGTTCTTCGCCTACGGCCTGGGCAACGCGCTGACGTTCCCGCTGACGGTCGGCGCGAGCGTCGTGCTGATGGGCGAGCGGCCGACGCCCGACGCGACCTTCAAACGCTGGACCGGCGCCGCCGGCAACCCGAAGGCCACCGCGTTCTTCGGCGCGCCGACCGGCTTCGCCGGCATGCTCGCGTCACCGGCGTTGCCGGCGCGCGAGCAGACATCGCTGCGGCTGGTTTCCTCCGCCGGCGAAGCGCTGCCGGCCGAGATCGGCGAGCGCTTCAAGGCGCACTTCGGTGTCGACATCGTCGACGGCATCGGCTCGACCGAGATGCTGCACATCTTCTTGTCGAATCGGCCCGAGCGCGTGCGCTACGGCACCACCGGCTGGCCGGTGCCCGGCTACGACATCGAACTGCGCGGCGAGAGCGGCGACAGCGTGCCCGACGGCGAGCCCGGCGACCTCTACATCCGCGGCCCGAGCGCGGCGCTGATGTACTGGGGCAACCGCGAGAAGACGCGCGAGACCTTCCAGGGCGGCTGGACCAAGAGCGGCGACAAGTACGTGCGCAACACCGACGGCAGCTACACCTACAGCGGCCGCAGCGACGACATGCTCAAGGTCAGCGGCATCTACGTCTCGCCGTTCGAGGTCGAGGCCACGCTGGTGCAGCACCCCGCCGTGCTCGAGGCCGCGGTCATCGGCAAGG
>DATMIN010000639.1:0-2346 GCA_035554275.1 Burkholderiaceae bacterium | reverse complement strand
CCCGATCTCCGCGAATCGCTACTGGGCTTCGCGCGTGGTCACGCCGAAGGGTGGCAAGCCGATGGCGATCACGTATGTGACCCCCGAGGCGAAAGCGTACCGCGAGCAGATCGGCATGGTGGCGCGTCAGGTCGGCGTTCTCTCGCCGCTGAAGGGCCGCGTGATGCTCTACGCGCAGCTGTACCCGCACCGGCCGCTCGACTGGGAGCGCCGCATGCGCAAGCTCGGCGAGCTGTGGGATGACAGCGTGCAGTGCATCGACCTCGGCAACGCGGAGAAGGTCGCGAGCGACGCGCTGCAGGGCACGGTGATCTCGAACGACTGCATGTTCCGCCGGATCATCCTCGATCGCATGGAGCCGGACGCGCATGGCGCACGCCTGGTAGTGCGCGTGAAAGAGGTCGAGCCGAAGTGTGTGCAGGCGACGCTGCCGAAGGAGCTGTTCGACGAGTGCGAGGTGCCGTTCTGATGGTCACGCTCGTCGACGGCAGCGCGCGCTCGAACCGCAAAGGTACTCCGGCGACCCTGCCAACGAGGGTAATTCGAGCCACATCAGCCCTGTAGTTAGCGACCACTACGCATCCTTTACCCAATGCAATCTCTCGCCAAGATGATCGAACGCGACATGGCCAACCTTGCGAAGCAGCATCGTTTCGCCGCGGTTGGCGCGCTGACGGACACCGCGTTCGAGATGCGCGGCGCGGTTCAGTCGGCAATGCGGTCCGGCTTCGACCGACCGACGCCTTTCGTACTGTCCGGCGTGAAGGTGTTCGGCGCTTACGAGCCATCGCCAGGCCGACTTGAGGCGGAGGTCTACATCGACACGGAAGGAACGCAGGCTTCGCCGGAAGACGTGCTGCGCCCCGAAGTGCACGGCGGCGCGCGCAACCTGAAGGGCGCCGAACGCCGGCTGCAGGCTGTCGGCCTGATGCTGCCCGGCAGCTTCATGGTGCCGAGCAAGGAACTGCTCGCGCAGGGCCAGCTGGTCGACGCATACGGCAACGTCCGCGGCAGCTTCATCCGCACGCTGCTCAGTTACCTGCAGGCGTTCAACACCGCGGGCTTCACGGCCAACGCCACCAGGAAGACGCGCGACAGGATCGCGGCCAAGGGGAAGAGTGCCGGCGGATTCGCCACGATCAACGGCGTCGCCTACTTCGTCAGCAAGGGCCGCGGCGAGCGCAACGGTCGACAGCAGCACCTACCCGCCGGCATCTGGGCGAAGCGCGGCATCCACGGCTCGAAGATCTACCCGGTCTTCTTGTTCGTCTCGTCGCCGCGGTACACCGAGCGCCTGCGGTTCTTCGATATCTGCCGCAACGTGTCCGAGCGCACGTTCCCGGTCAAGTTCAAGGCGCGGCTCGCGCGCGCGCTGGCGACAGCGAAGTGAACACGCAGGTGGCCACCGAACCCAAGCGCCGGAAGCCGCCGGCGCCGCCCGACGTTGTGCCGGTCCCGACACAGGGTAACCAGGCCGCCTTTGCCAAGCACATGGACGTGTCGAAGATGCGCGTCAGCGAGTGGAAACGAATGGGCCTGCTTGCCTTCACCGAGGACGGCCAGGTGCATTTCGAGCGCTCCAAGGTGCTGATCGAGGTCCAGTCCGGCGCGCCCGAACGGCTTGGCATCTTCACCGGCAACCGAGCGAAGTCGCGCGAGCGCAAGGACCTGTACGAGGCCGAGAACGCGAAACTCGATCTCGACGAGCGCTGCGGCCGACTGACCGAGACGAAGACGATCGTCGACGCGAGCGCTACCGCCGGCGCGCTGGTGCGATCACGGGCCGAAAACATGCCCGACTCGATCGCGCCGCAACTCACCGCGGCCGCCGGCGACGAGGACCGGTGCCGCGCGATCCTGGCCGCGTGGGTCGACGACTTTCTCTCGGAGTGCTCGCAGGCCTTCGCGAGCATCGCGTCGGCGGCGCGTCAGCGCGGCACCCCGCGCAAGGTGGCTTGATGTTGTGGCGTGCCAGCTGCGCGGGCTGCGGCGCACCGCTCCAAGTCGATCAGGCGCAATGCCTGTATTGCCTTCGTGCGACCGGAGTTCTCTTGCCCCGCATCGACGTGACGACTCTTCGAGACGAGAAGCCGGTCTCGATCAGCGCTGGTGGGCTGGTCGAGTTGCGCCCGGGAGAGCGGATCGTATGGTGGGGACAGCCGTGACCGCAGAAGAGCTCTACGAGCCCCCCCTCGCCGACGCCGAGCTGCTCGTCGCCGAGGCGCTGGCCCGCGCGATGGCGCCGCGCCAGGCGCTGACCGTCAGCCAATGGGCCGATGCGCACCGCCGCCTGAGTTCGAAGGGCAGCGCGATGACGGGCCGGTGGCGAACGTCGAACAACCCGCC
>DATMIN010000638.1:0-3835 GCA_035554275.1 Burkholderiaceae bacterium | reverse complement strand
GCTCTTCGTGCCAGCGCGGCGGCTCGGCGTCGACGGTGAGGCGGAACCAGTAGAAGCCGTAGCTCGGCAGCGTCAGCAGATACGGCAGCTCGCCGATCGGTGGGAACGCGGTGCGCCCGAGCAGCTCCACCGGCACGCGGCCCTTGAAGCGCGCGAGGTCGAGCTCGACCGGCTGCGCCGAGCGGCTCAGGTTGCAGACGCACAGGATGCTGTCGTCGCCGTGTTCGCGCAGGTAGGCCAGGACCTTGCGGTTGCCGGGCGACAGGAAGCGCCGCTGACCGCGCCCGAACGCATGGCTGGTCTGGCGCACCGCGAGCATGCGCTTGGTCCAGTTCAGCAGCGAGCTCTGGTCGCGCGACTGGGCTTCGACGTTGAGCGCCTCGTAGCCGTACATCGCGTCCATGATGGGCGGCAGGTAGAGCCGCTGCGGATCGGCGCGCGAGAACCCGGCATTGCGGTCGGGGCTCCACTGCATCGGTGTGCGCACGCCGTTGCGGTCGCCGACGAAGACGTTGTCGCCCATGCCGATCTCGTCGCCGTAGTAGACGATCGGCGAGCCGCGCATCGACAGCAGCAGGCTGTTCATCAGCTTGATGCGGTCGGTGTCGTTCTCGAGCAGCGGCGCCAGGCGCCGGCGGATGCCCAGGTTGATGCGCGCACGCGGGTCGGCCGCGTACGTGCTGTACATGTAGTCGCGTTCCTTGCTCGTCACCATCTCGAGCGTCAGCTCATCGTGGTTGCGCAGGAAGATCGCCCACTGGCACGAGGGCGGGATCTCGGGCGTCTGCGCCATGATCTCGGTGAGCGGGAAGCGGTCTTCCTGCGCGATCGCCATGTACATGCGCGGCATCAGCGGGAAGTGGTACGCGGCGTGGCACTCGTCGCCGTCGCCGAAGTATTCGCGCACGTCCTCGGGCCACTGGTTCGCCTCGGCGAGCAGGAAGCGGTTCTTGTAGCCGGCGTCGATCGCCGCGCGCAGCTGCTTGATGATCGCGTGCGTCTCTGGCAGGTTCTCGTTGTTCGTGCCCTCGCGCTCGATCAGGTACGGGATCGCATCGAGGCGAAAGCCGTCGACGCCGAGGTCGAGCCAGAAGCGCATCGTCTTGAAGATCGCCTCGAGCACGGCCGGGTTGTCGAAGTTCAGGTCCGGCTGGTGGCTGAAGAAGCGGTGCCAGAAGTAGGCCTTCGCGACCGGGTCGTAGGTCCAGTTCGAGGTCTCGGTGTCGGTGAAGATGATGCGCGTGCCGCGGTACTTGTCGTCGCTGTCGCTCCAGACGTAGAAGTCGCGCTCGGGCGAGCCGGGCGGCGCACGCCGCGCGGCCTGGAACCACGGGTGCGCATCAGACGTGTGGTTGATCACCAACTCGGTGATGACCTTCAGCTCGCGCTTGTGGGCCTCCTCGAGCATCACCTTGAAGTCGGCGAGCGTGCCGTACTGCGGGTGGACGTCTTCGTAGGCCGAGATGTCGTAGCCGTCGTCGCGCAGCGGTGACGGGTAGAACGGCATCAGCCAGATCGTGTTGACGCCGAGGTCTTTCACGTAGTCGAGCTTCGACGTGACGCCGTTGAAGTCGCCGATGCCGTCGGCGTTCGAGTCGACGAAGGCCTTGACGTTGAGCTGGTAGATGACCGCGTCCTGGTACCACAGCGCCGCGTCGTCGACCGGCACGGTCGCTCCGGCCTGGGCTTCTTCG
The DNA here is from genome assembly GCA_035554275.1 of Burkholderiaceae bacterium. Taxonomy (GTDB): domain Bacteria; phylum Pseudomonadota; class Gammaproteobacteria; order Burkholderiales; family Burkholderiaceae_C; genus LMDS01. Next base: position 2,141 of record DATMIN010000638.1, on the reverse strand, counting down.
AGCTTCGGCGTCTTCGTCTTCGGCCGCTTCGCCGGCGGCGCCTTCATGGGCGCATGCCCGGCGCACCGGCGCGCGCGTGCAGCAGGTGCGCGGGCATGTCGGCCGGGTCGAGGATCACGAAGTTGCCGCCGCCGCGCCAGGTGAAGGTGCGGCCGCTGAGCAGGTCGTCGACCTCGAACGTCGGCGCGTCGCCGAGGCCGAGCCATGCCGCGTCGACATCGACCCAGCCCGACTGCGTGAGGCGCGGGTCGAGGTTGACGACGCCGATCACCGCGCTCGCGCCGTCGGCGCTGCGCCGGCCGTACGCGAGCAGCGCGTCGTTGTCGGTCGGAAAGAAGCGCAACTCGGCGCCGCCCTGCAGCGCGGCGTGCGCGTGACGCGCCTGGTTCACCTGCGCGATGAAGCCGGCGAGCGTGTCGGGCGCGTCGAGTGACCAGTGGCGCAGCTGGTACTTCTCGGAGTCGAGGTATTCCTCGCTGCCGGGGTTCCTCGGCGTGCGCTCCATCAGCTCGAACGCCGGGCCGTAGATGCCGTAGTTCGGGCTCAGCGTCGCGGCCAGCAGCAGCCGCGTCATGAACACCGGCCGCGGCGCGGCGTGCAGCTGGTCGTTCAGGATGTCGGGCGTGTTCGGCCAGACGTTCGGGCGGAAGTAGTCGCGGCCCGGCGTGGCGTAGAGCTCGGTGAAATACTCGGTCAGCTCCTGCTTGCTGCGCCGCCACGTGAAGTAGGTGTACGACTGCGAGAAGCCGAGCTTGGCCAAGCGATGCATCACCTTCGGCCGCGTGAACGCCTCGGCGAGGAACAGCACGCCCGCGTGCTCGCGCTTGATCGCATCGATGCACCAGGCCCAGAACGGGAACGCCTTGGTGTGCGGGTTGTCGACGCGGAAGATCGCCACGCCCTGCCCGATCCAGTGGTCGAACACACCCTTCAGCGCGGCCCACAGCGCGCGCCAGTCGTCGGTCTCGAAATCGAACGGGTAGATGTCCTGGTACTTCTTCGGCGGGTTCTCGGCGTACTGCACGCTGCCGTCGGGCCGGCGCCGGAACCAGGCCGGGTGCTGCGCGACCCACGGGTGATCGGGCGCGCACTGGAACGCGATGTCGAGCGCGAGCTCCAGGCCGTGTTCGCGCGCGGCGGCGACGAGCGCGCGCAAGTCGTCGGCCGTGCCGAGCGCCGGCAGGATCTCGGTGTGCCCGCCCTCGCTCGCGCCGATCGCCCACGGGCTGCCGACGTCGTCGGCCTCGGCCGCGAGCGCGTTGTTGCGGCCCTTGCGCTTGGCGCGCCCGATCGGGTGGATCGGCGGGAGGTACAGCACGTCGAAGCCCATCGCGGCGATGTAGGGCAGCCGCGCGATCACGTCGCGGAACGTGCCGTGCCGACCCGGCGTGTCGCCGGCGGAGCGCGGGAACAGCTCGTACCACGCGCTGAAGCCGGCGCGCGCGCGGTCGACGACAAGCGGCAGCGGCTCGGAGCGCGCCTGCAGGTGACGATCAGGGTGGCGATCCGCCGCGGCGGCTATGCGCCCGTCGAGCGCGAGCGCCTTGACGGCGTCGATGTCGATGTCAGCACCGCCGGCCGGCGCGGCGCGCCGGTGCAGCGCCTCGGCCCAGGCGCGCAGCGCGCCGGCATCGGCATCGGCCGGCGACGGGCCGGCGAGCGCGCGCACCGCGGCCTGATCGGCGAGCGCGGCACCGGCGAGCGCGGCCAGGCGGATGTCGTCGGCATCGACGCGGCGCTGCAGCTCCGTGCGCCACGAGCGGAAGTGATCGACCCAGGCGAGCACGCGATAGCGCAGCCGGCCGGGTGCCGCGGGCACGAGCGCGGCGTGCCAGACATCGTTGCCGAGCGCTGTCATCTCGACGGCTTGCAGCGGCGCCTCAGTCGCGGCGCCGTCGGTGTCGCCGCCGTTGTCGTTCCACCAGCACAACATCGCGCGCACCACGTCGTGGCCGTCGGCGAAGACGTGCGCGGTGACCTCGAACGGCACGCCGACCAGCGCCTTCGCGGCGAAGCGGCCGGCGTCGATCGACGGCAGCACCGCATCGACGACCGCGCGCACGCGGCCGTCGAGGGCCGGCTCCGCGCCAGGCGCGGGCGCGCTGGCCGGCTTCTTCGGGGCGCGCGCACGCGGCGCGGCC
>DATMIN010000637.1:0-15320 GCA_035554275.1 Burkholderiaceae bacterium | reverse complement strand
GACTGCGCATCGGTCGTCGTTGCTTCGGTGATGGAGTTCGACAAGAAGTACGGCATCAAGATCGTGCCGAGCAAGGAAGCGTCGTGGGCCGCCGTGCGCGACAAGCTCGTCAACGGCGAGCTCGACATGGCGCACGTGCTGTACGGCCTGATCTACGGCGTGCACCTGGGCACGGCCGGTCCGAAGAAGGACATGGCCGTGCTGATGAACCTGAACAACAACGGCCAGGCGATCACGTTGTCGAAGGCGCTGGCCGACAAGGGCGCCGTCGACGGCGCCTCGCTCGCGAAGCTGATGGCCAAGGAGAAGCGCGAATACACCTTCGCCGGCACCTTCCCGACCGGCACCCACGCGATGTGGATCCACTACTGGCTTGCCGCGTCGGGCATCAACCCGCTGAGCGGCGCGAAGCTGATCACCGTGCCGCCGCCGCAGATGGTGGCCAACATGCGCGTCGGCAACATGGACGGCTACTGCGTCGGCGAGCCGTGGGGCCACCGCGCGATCATCGACGGCGTGGGCGTCACCGCGATCACCACGCAGGACATCTGGAAGGACCACCCCGAGAAGGTGCTCGGCACCACCGGCGACTTCGTCAAGAAGAACCCGAACACCTGCCGCGCCGTGATGATGGCCGTGCTCGAGGCCGGCCGCTGGATCGACGCGAGCCTGGCCAACAAGCTGAAGATGGCCGACACGATCGCCGAGAAGAGCTACGTCAACACCGGTGTCGACGCGATCAACCAGCGCATCCTCGGCCGCTACCAGAACGGCCTCGGCAAGACCTGGGACGACCCGAACCCGATGCGCTTCTTCAACGACGGTGCGGTCAACTTCCCGTACCTCTCCGACGGCATGTGGTTCCTGACCCAGCACAAGCGCTGGGGCCTGATCAAGGAGCACCCCGATTACCTCGCCGTGGCCAAGCAGGTGAACCAGATCGAGCTCTACAAGCAGGCCGCCGGCGCGCTGAAGATCAGCGTGCCGAAGGATCCGATGCGCACCAGCAAGCTGATGGACGGCGTGGTCTGGGACGGCAAGGACCCGAAGAAGTACGCCGACAGTTTCGCGATCAAGGCGGCCGCTGCCTGAGAAGGTGTGAACGAACCCGCCATGCCCGCTCGTTCCGCCACACCGCGCCCACTCGGCGTTGCAAATGCTCGCCGTAGCCCGAGCTACGGCTGTGCTTTGCGCCTTGATTGGGCACGATGTGGCGGCCCGCTCGGGCACGCCGGATTCATTCACACCTTCTGAGGCGGCGAGCAGCCCACCCTCCCTTGGAGCCCACGATGGTCAGTGCCGTCTTTCACACCTCGCTCGACACGCGCTCGGCCGCACCGGCCGCGCCCGCGGCCCCGGCGGTGATCGGTGCGCGCCCGAAGCCCGCGGCGCCGGTCGCCGTCGAACCCGCCGCACCGGCCAAGCCCGGCCCCGACTGGCGTGGCTGGCTGCGCACCGGGCTGCCGCCGCTGGCCGGCATCGCGCTGCTGATACTGATCTGGGAGCTCGCGACGCTGAAGAGCACCACGTTCCCGACGCCGACCGCGACCTTCGTCGAGGCGGTGAAGGTGTTCTCCGACCCGTTCTACCGCAACGGCCCGAACGATCAGGGCATCGGCTGGAACATCCTGTTCTCGCTCGAGCGCGTCGCGGTCGGCTTCGGCCTCGCGGCGCTGGTGGGCATCCCGGCCGGCTTCCTGATCGGGCGCTTCGCGTTCCTCAACCACATGGCATCGCCGCTGATCAGCCTGCTGCGGCCGGTCTCGCCGCTGGCCTGGCTGCCGATCGGCCTGCTGGTCTTCAAGGCCGCCAACCCGGCGGCGATCTGGACCATCTTCATCTGCTCGATCTGGCCGATGATCATCAACACCGCCGTGGGCGTGCAGCGCGTGCCGGTCGACTACCTCAACGTCGCGCGGGTGCTGAACCTGTCGGAGTGGAAGGTCGTCACGAAGATCTTGTTCCCGTCGGTGCTGCCGTACATGCTGACCGGCGTGCGCCTGTCGGTGGGCACCGCGTGGCTGGTGATCGTCGCCGCCGAGATGCTGACCGGCGGCGTGGGCATCGGCTTCTGGGTCTGGGACGAGTGGAACAACCTCAACGTCAAGCACATCCTGATCGCGATCCTCGTGATCGGCGTGGTCGGGCTGCTGCTCGAGTGGGCGCTGATCTCGATCGCCAAGCGCTTCAGCTACGCCGACGCCTGAGGAGGCCGCCGCCATGAACAAGCAATTCATTCAGGTCCAGAACGTCGAGATGGTGTTCACGACGAAGAAGGGCCGCTTCCACGCGCTGCGCGAGATCGACCTCGACGTGGCACAGGGCGAGTTCGTCACGCTGATCGGCCACTCGGGCTGCGGCAAGTCGACGCTGCTGAACCTGATCGCCGGCCTGACGCTGCCGACCAGCGGCGTGCTGCTGTGCGACAACCGCGAGATCGCCGCGCCCGGCCCCGAGCGCGGCGTGGTGTTCCAGAACCATTCGCTGCTGCCGTGGTTCACCTGCTTCGAGAACGTGCACCTCGCGGTCGAGCGCGTGTTCGGCGCCACCGAGTCGAGCGCGCAGCTGCGCACCCGCACGCTCGCCGCGCTCGAGCTCGTCAACATGGGCCACGCGGTGCACAAGCGGCCGCACGAGATCTCGGGCGGCATGAAGCAGCGCGTGGGCATCGCGCGCGTGCTGGCGATGGAGCCGAAGGTGCTGCTGATGGACGAGCCGTTCGGTGCGCTCGACGCGCTGACGCGCGCGCACCTGCAAGACGAGCTGCTGAAGATCGTCGCACGCACGCAGAGCACCGTCGTGATGGTCACGCACGATGTCGACGAGGCGGTGCTGCTGTCGGACCGGATCGTGATGATGACGAACGGCCCGGCCGCGACGATCGGCGAAGTCCTGCGCGTCGACCTGGCGCGCCCGCGCAACCGTGTCGAGCTCGCCGAGGATTCGCACTACACCCACTTCCGCAAGGCGGTGCTCGACTTCCTCTACACCCGCCACGGCCACGTCGAGCGCACGGCGGCCTGATCTTGCCGATTCATCTCGAAAGGCATTGTCGATGACACCGGTCCAGATTCAGCTGGTGCGATCCAGCTTCGCGAAGGTCTTGCCGATCGCCGAGCCCGCCGCGGCGATCTTCTATGCGCGCCTGTTCGAGCTCGCGCCCGGCGTGCGCGGGCTGTTCAAGGGCGACATGGTCGAGCAGGGGCGCAAACTCATGGCGATGCTCGCCGCGGTGGTCAACGTGCTCGACCAGCCCGACGTGCTCGTGCCCGCGGCCCAGCGCCTGGCCGAGCGGCACGTCGGCTACGGCGCCCGACCCGAGCACTACGCGGTCGTCGGCGAGGCGCTGATCGACACGCTCGCGAAGGGGCTCGGCGACGCCTTCACGCCCCCGACCCGCGAGGCCTGGGTGGCCGCCTACACGGCGCTCTCGACCGTGATGATCGCCGCCGCTGCGGCCGTGCCGGTCGCCTCCTGAACCGCGCCCTGCCGTGAAGACCTTCATCCGCGCCATCGAGGTCTGGGTGCCGAGCACCGACCGCAGCATCCTCGAGTTCGGCGGCGGCCTGTACGGCAGCGCGACGCGCTTTGCCGCGCTCAGCAAGACGCTGTGCTTCGGCCGCGGCGAGGGCCTGCCCGGGCAGGCCTGGGAGCAGGGCCGGCCGATCATCCTGAAGCGCTTCGACGGCTCGTACTTCCGCCGCACCGCGGCCGCGCACGCCGAGGGCATCACCTGCGGCATCGCGGTGCCGATCTTCGCCGGCGACTTTCTCACCTCGGTGCTGGTGATGTTCTGCGGCGACGACGAGGCCCATGCCGGCGCGATCGAGCTGTGGCACAACGACCCCGAAGCGAGTGCCGACATGACGCTCGTCGACGGCTACTACGGCAGCACCGCCGACACCTTCGAGTTCATGTCGAAGCGCACCAGCTTCCGGCGCGGCAGCGGCCTGCCCGGGCTGGCGTGGGAGGCCGGCGCGCCGGTGTTCTTCGAAGACCTCGGCAAGGCGTCGCGCTTCCTGCGCGCCGACACCGCCGTCAAGGTCGGCATCAACCGCGGCTACGCGATCCCGTGCCCGATCCGGAAGAACGAGCACTACGTGATGACGTTCCTGTCGGCGCTGAACACGCCGATCGCGCGCCGCTTCGAGATCTGGGTCCCCGACGCGGCGCGCGAGCGGCTCGTCTTCAACGGCGGCTTCTGCGAGGCCGGCGGCGTGCTGAGGGCCGCGCCGCACGGGCCGTCGATCGAGCCCGGCCACGGCACGATCGGGCGCGCGTTTCTGAACGGCGTGCCGGCCGTCACCGACGACGCCGCCGCCGAGCCCGGCGGCCTCGGCGCCGCGGCGGCCGAGTCGGGACTGGCCGCGCTCGCGGCGGTGCCGGTGATCGGCGAAGGGCGCCTCGCGGCGGTCGTGGCCTGGTACTTCTGAAGCGGGGGCGCGGCGCCGATGTCAGCCCATCAGCACCTGCATGTTGCGCTCGTACAGCGCGGTCAACTGCTCGAACACCGCGAGTTCGGCCTCGCTCGATTCGCCCAGCGCGCGCTGGCCGGCGGCGCTGCGCACCTGGTCGGCCGCCTGCGTCAGCGTCGCCCACGCGCGCTCGGCGGCTTCGAGCAGGTCGCGAATCTCGCCCGCATTCAGCGGCGTCGACTTCAGGTACTTCATCGCCTGTTCGAACTCGAGCGCAGTGTTGGCCATCGCCTCGCGGGCGCGCAGGCTCTCGTCGCTGCCGAGCAGCAGGCCGAGCAGCGCCTGCTTGGCGAAGCGCTGCGACAGCATGCGCTGACGCCCCGAGACGTTGATCACGTGCAGCGTCGTCACGAGGCCGGCGGTCTCGAGGTGCTGGGTCAGCTGATCGGCCTGTGCCAGCACCTGCTCGGCCAGGCGATCGAGTTCGCCGAGCTGCGCGACCGTCAGCGTCGCGCCCACCAGCGCGCGCAGCTGCGCTGCCGAGTGCGCGACCACGTCGAGCAGGTCGCCGAAGGTCGGCTTCGACAGGCGTTTGCCGAGCGCGGCGATGTTCGCGTCGAGTTGCTCGATCGATTCGGCCAGCTGGCGCTCGCCGAGCTCCGAGGCCGGCCCGGCCAGGCGCAGTGCGCACAGCTTGACCAGGCGCTGCGACAGCATGCGCAGCTTGCCGGCGCGGTTCACCGCGTCGGCGTAGTGGGCGGCGGCGATGACCTGCTGCGAGACCTGGCCGACGCGCTGCTTGCTGTGCATCGACGCGGTGCGAAGCGTGCGGAAGGCGTCTTCCTCGGACATCTGCAGCGCCCGCATCAGGATGCCCTTGGCGCGATCGACGAGCTTGCGTTCCTCGAAGCGGTGCGACACGTCGGCGAGCTGGCCACGCAGCTGCTGCTCGTGGCGAAAGCGCGCCTGCGCGACATGCACCAGCGCGCGCAGCCGGTTGATCGCGTAGCCGTTGATCACATAGGCGTGCACGCCGGCAGCCAAGGCGCGCTCGATCTTCTCGGCGTCGGGGTCGTTGGTGAACACGATCACCGGGCGGGCGGCGGTTGCGGCCAGAAGCTCCATGTCGCCGAACAGGCCGGGCTCGACCTGCGTCTCGTAGCAGATCACGACATCGGGCGCACAGCGGATCGCCTCGTGCACCATGTTGCGGCGCAGCACGGCACCAAGCACGTGAATGCCGACCGCGGCCAGATCGGCGGGCAGGTCGGGCGCGCCGGCGGCCGAGGATGAAATGACGAGCGCGGAAGCCATCGGCAAAACGGGCCCTTTCGCTGGGTGAATGCGGCGCCAGGGCGGCGCGCCGTTGGCCGTGGACTGCAAGTTCGCGGCCAGCCCCGCCGCGGGGCACGCCGATTGGCACGCCGCTTGCATTATTGGCCGCAGGTGCGACGTTGCACCCGACTGCCACGCACGCACTGCGGGTCACGCTCACACCGATGTGAGTTTGATGTGCCTCCTCTTCTGCCGGCCCCGCCGGTGGTCACTCCCCGGAGCCCGCAGTGTCATCGCCGTCCACTTCCTCCATCAAATCCTTCGCGCGCTCCGGCCATTGGCCGACGCTGCTCGCGTCGTTCCTCTACTTCGACTTCACGTTCGCGATCTGGGTGCTCAACGGCGCGATGGCGCCGTTCATCAGCGAGACCTTCGCACTAGACGCGGCGCAGAAGGGCTTCATGGTGTCAGTGCCGATCATCGCCGGCGCGCTGATGCGCTTCCCGCTCGGCGTGCTGTCGCAATACATCGGCCGCAAGAACGCGGCGATGGTCGAGATGGGGCTGATCATCGCCGCGCTGCTGTACGGCTGGAAGTTCGTCGACTCGCACAATTCGGTGCTCGCGATGGGCGTGCTGCTCGGCATCGCCGGCGGCAGCTTCGGCGTCGCGCTGTCGCTCGGTTCGGGCTGGTTCCCGCCGAGGTACAAGGGCCTGGCCATGGGCATTGCCGGTGCCGGCAACTCGGGCACGGTGCTGGCCGTGCTGTTCGCGCCGCCGCTGGCCATGAAATACGGCTGGACCACGGTCTACGGCCTGGCTGCCGCGACGATGGTGCTGCCGATGCTCGTGATGTGGTTCGCCGCGAAGGAGCCGCCGGATCGCGAGCACCAGACCTTGCGCGAGCACGTCGCCTGCCTGTTCGAGAAGGACGGCTGGGCCTTCAGCCTGATCTACATCATCACCTTTGGCGGCTTCATCGGTCTGGCGAGCTTTCTGCCGAGCTACTTCTACGATCAGTTCAAGGTCACCAAGGTCGAGGCCGGCCAGCTCACGATGCTGGCCACGCTGATGGGCTCGGCGGTGCGCGTCGTCGGCGGCTACGTCTCCGACCGTATCGGCGGCATCGCCACGCTCAGCGGCGTGCTGATCCTGGTCATCATCACGCTCGTGCTGTGCGGGATGGCCGGCCAGTCGGTGGCGCTCACGACCCTGCTGTTCATGGTCTGCTTCGCCGCGCTCGGCGCCGGCAACGGCGCGCTGTTCCAGCTCGTGCCGCTGCGTTGGCCGCTGGCCACGGCCGTCGCCGGCTCGATGATCGGCGAGGTCGGCGCGCTCGGCGGCGGCTTGATTCCGAACGCGATGGGGCAGTCCAAGCAGCTCACCGGCAGCTACCTCTGGGGCTTCATCGCGTTCGCGGTGCTCGCGGCGCTGATGCTGGTGATGCTGCGCGTGGTGCAGATCCGCTGGACCCGCACCTGGGCCGAGAAAGGTGGGCGCGCGCGCGCGCCGGCCGCGCCGGCCGACACGCCCGACTACGGCGGCAGCGGCCTCCAGCCGGGCAAGGCGGTGCTGCGATGAGGTGCGCCGATCCCGGGGTGGGTTCAGCGCGGCAGGAACAGCAGCCAGTAGATCAGCAAGGCGTTGAACAGCAGCGACGCGCCGAGCGCGATCTGCCACAGCGCGGTCGGGTGGCGCGCGAGCAGCGGCGTGCCGGCCAGCGCGCCGAGCGGGCGCGACGCGCCGCGCTCCAGCGCCAGCACCAGTTCCTCGGCGGTCTCGAAGCGCTGCCGAGGGTCGAGCGCGACGGCCTTGAGCACGACATGGTCGAGCCAGATCGGCACGTCGGGGCGCAGCCGCGACGGCGGCTTCGGGTCGCGCCGGAAGCGCCCGCCCTGGTAGGGCTCGATCTCGCCGTATGGCAGCTTGCCGGTCAGCCACCGGTACAGCGTGACGCCCAGCGCGTAGACATCGCTGGCCGCATCGGCGGGCCGTGGCGCGGTGCCGCCCAGGCCCCATTGTTCGGGGTTCATGTAGCTCGGTGTGCCGGCGTGCAGCGCGCGCAGCGCGCCGGGGTCGCTGCCCGAGAGGGCGGCGCCGAGATCGAGCACGCGCCACTGGCCGTCGTCGCCGAGGTAGAGGTTGCTCGGCTTGATGTCGCGGTGGATCACGCCATGGCGGTGCAGCCGCGCCAGCGCGCGGGCCACCGCGATCGCGCCCTCGACGATGTCGCCGACCTCGAAGCGCCGGCCCTGTTCGAGCATGGCCTCGAGCGTGACGCCGGCGTGCCAGTCGAACACGGTGTAGAACGCGCTCGGATGATCGGGTTCGTGGGTGCAGATGAAGCCGGCCTCGCCGCGCGGCGGCGTGCGCTCGGCCACGCGGCTGGCGAGCCAGGCCTCGTGCAACAGCATCGCGCGCTCCTGGGCGTCGTGGGCGCGCGATTCGTGCAGGGTCTTGAGCACGACCAATGCACCGCTGCCGGTCGCGCGCGCCTGGTAGAGCCGGTGCACGCCGGTGTCGGCGAGCGGGGCGGTGACGACGTAGCCGTCGACCGTGTCGCCGACCTTGCGGCGCGGCAGCGCCGGCAGGCCGCGGCCGCTCAGCAGCGCGTCCTCGAAGCGGCTCGCGCCGAGCCCGTTGACGCGCAACACCAGCGCGGTCGCGTTGTCGCGCGTGCCGGCGGCGATGGCCGCGTGCACGATCGCCTCGCTCGCCGCTTGCGCGCCGGGGTGACCCGCGGCCAGGGTTTGCAGCCGCACGCGGTCGAGCACGCCGTGCACGCCGTCGCTGGTCAGCACGAAGGTGTCGCCGATGCGCAGCTCGCCCTGCTCGAAGTCGACGCGCACGCGGTCGTCCAGGCCCATCGCGCGGGTCAGGCGGTTGCGCTGGAAGGCCTCTTCGAACGCGTGGTCCTGGGTCAGCTGTACGCAATCGGTCGCGCCCTGCAGGGTGGGGTTGGGGCGCAGCAGCCAGGCCCGCGTGTCGCCGACGTGCGCCAGCATCCAGGCCTGGCTGCGCAGCACCAGCACCGTCAGCGTGCTCATCGCGAGCGGCGCGTCGGCGCCGTCGCGCGCGCCCTGGCGGCGCCGGTTGTGGTCGGCCAGCCAGGCGTTCTGCGCGCCGATCAGGCGGTCGAGCACGACCGAGGTCTCCCAGGTGTCGGGTGCGCCGTGGTAGTCGCCCACCACGCTCATCACGCTGGTCTGCGCCGCCTCGCGCCCGGCGCCGCCGCTGCTGACCCCGTCGGCGATCGCGGCGATCACGCCGCGCGTCGCATCGCCCGCCGCCGGGCGAGCGGCCGCGGCGAAATCCTCGTTGCGCGGACGCGGCCCCTGCAGGCTGAAATGGCCGATGTCGACGTCGAAGCTCATCAGGCAACCTCCGTGCTGCGCACTGCGGAATTCGCCCTTGGGGCGGCCCGGCGGGCTCATGGCCGCGCAGTATCGACGACGCGGCGCCGCCCGAGCCGCAAGAACGTTCCATGAACCCGGTTCGGAGTACCCGATGAAGAAGATGAAGCTGGTGATGGTCGGCAACGGCATGGCCGGTGTGCGCACGCTCGAGGAGCTGCTGAAGATCGCGCCCGATCTGTACGAGATCACCGTGTTCGGCGCCGAGCCGCACCCGAACTACAACCGCATCCTGCTCAGCCCGGTGCTGGCGGGCGAGCAGACGCTCGACGAGATCGTGCTGAACCCGCTCTCCTGGTACGCCGAGCACGGCATCACACTGCACTTGGGCAAGAAGGTCGTCGACGTGAGCCGCAGCAAGCGCATCGTGACCGCCGACGACGGCACCGAAGCGCCGTACGACCGGCTGCTGATCGCGACCGGCTCGAACCCGTTCATCCTGCCGGTGCCCGGCAAGGACCTGGCGGGCGTGATCGCCTACCGCGACATCGCCGACACCAACGCGATGATCGACACCGCCCGTACTCACAAGCACGCGGTCGTGATCGGCGGCGGCCTGCTCGGCCTCGAAGCGGCGAACGGCCTGATGCTGCGTGGCATGCAGGTGACCGTGGTGCACATCATGCCGTGGCTGATGGAGCGCCAGCTCGACGACGTGGCGGCGCGCATGCTGCAGAAGTCGCTCGAGGATCGCGGCCTGAAGTTCATGATCGGCGCGCAGACGCAGGCCCTTGTCGGCGACCAGGACGGCGGCAAGGCCGGCCGCGTGGTCGCCGTGCAGTTCAAGGACGGCACCGAGATCCCGGCCGACCTGGTGGTGATGGCGGCCGGCATCCGCCCGAACGTCGAGCTGGCCGAGAAGATCGGCCTGCACTGCAACCGCGGCATCGTCGTCAACGACACGATGCAGACCACCACCGACGCGCGCATCTACGCGATCGGCGAGTGCGCCGCGCACCGCGGCATCGCCTACGGGCTGGTCGCACCGCTGTTCGAGCAGGCCAAGGTGTGCGCCACGCACCTCGGCGAATTCGGCATCGGCCGCTATCTCGGCTCGCAGACCTCGACCAAGCTGAAGGTCACCGGCATCGACCTGTTCTCGGCCGGCGACTTCATGGGCGGCGAGGGCAGCGAGGAGATCGTGCTCAGTGACCCCTACGGCAGCATCTACAAGAAGCTGGTGGTGCGCGACGACATCCTCGTCGGGGCGTGTCTGTACGGCGACACCGCCGACGGCTCGTGGTACTTCGACATGGTGCGCGAGAAGAAGAACATCGCCGAGATCCGCGAGCAGCTGATGTTCGGCCAGGCCCACCTCGGCGACACCGGCCACGCCGGCAACAGCCGCGCCTCGTCGATGGCCGACACGGCCGAGGTCTGCGGCTGCAACGGCGTCAACAAGGGCACGATCGTCAAGGCGATCCGCGAGCAGGGCCTGTTCACGCTCGACGAGGTGCGCAAGTGCACGAAGGCGAGCGCGTCGTGCGGCTCGTGCACGGGCTTGGTCGAGCAGATCCTGATGGCCACCGCCGGCGCCGGCTACTCGGCCGCGCCGAAACTCAAGGCCGTGTGCGGCTGCACCGACGCCAACCACCAACAGGTGCGCGACGCGATCCGCGAGCACCACCTGCTGACGATCGCGCAGGTCCACGAGCACCTCAACTGGCGCACGCCGAACGGCTGCTCGAGCTGCCGCCCGGCCGTCAACTACTACCTGATCAGCAGCTGGCCGCACGAGGCCAAGGACGACCCGCAGTCGCGCTTCATCAACGAGCGCTCGCACGCCAACATCCAGAAGGACGGCACCTACTCGGTCGTGCCGCGGATGTGGGCCGGGCTCACCAATGCCTCCGAGCTGCGGCGCATCGCCGATGTCGTCGACAAGTACGCGATCCCGACCGTCAAGGTCACGGGTGGGCAGCGCATCGACCTGCTCGGCGTCAAGAAGGAAGACCTGCCAGCGGTCTGGAAAGACCTCGGCATGCCGTCGGGCCACGCGTACGGCAAGACGCTGCGCACCGTGAAGACCTGCGTCGGCAGCGAGTGGTGCCGCTTCGGCACGCAGGACTCGACGCGCATGGGCAAAGAGCTCGAGCAGGCGTTGTGGCGCATGTATGCGCCGCACAAGGTCAAGCTCGCGGTCAGCGGCTGCCCGCGCAACTGCGCCGAGAGCGGCATCAAGGACGTCGGCATCATCGGCGTCGACTCGGGCTGGGAGATCTACGTCGCCGGCAACGGCGGCATCAAGACCGACGTCGCGCAGTTCTTCTGCAAGGTGCAGACGCACGCCGAGGTGCTCGAGGTCTCGGCCGCCTTCCTGCAGCTCTACCGCGAAGAGGGCTGGTACCTCGAGCGCACCGTGCACTACGTCGGCCGCGTCGGCCTCGATCACGTCAAGGCCAAGGTGCTCGACGACGCCGCGAACCGCGCGCTGCTGGCCGAGCGGCTGCGCTTTGCGCTCGACGGCGAGCCCGACCCGTGGTTCGAGTTCGACAAGGCCGGGGTCGATGCGCGCCAGTTCGACGCGCTGACGGTGTGATGTTGTTGTTTGCCATGTGCGTCTCATCCCGATCGACGATCGGAGCGCGGCCAAGGCGTGCCCGGGCGGCCGTCGGCGTGCGACGGAGGCGGTCGGCGCGCTGCGCCGACTCCCCTGCGATGCTCGCGGCCCCGGCCCGTGGCCGAACTCGCTGCGTTCGCTGCGCTCACTCCGCTCGGACAGCGGCCACGAGTCAGTTCACGAAGCGCGCTGCGCGCGCGGCCGGGCCCGCTGCGCTTCTCGGCGCCTCCCACGCACGCCGCCGGCCGCCCGGGCACACCTTGGCCCGGGCGGCCACCGTGCAGTTCGCGGCAACGCAGTGGTCGACCTCGCGGCAGGCGGTGCCCGGGGCGGGCGCTGTGGGTGGCGGCGAGCAGCGCAGGCGCGGGGCCGGCGCGCGTAGCGCGCGTCCACGACTGACTCGTCGCGACTGTTTGAGCGGAGTGAGCGCAGTGAACGCAGCGAGTTTCGCGACGCGGCTCCGCGCTGAGCAGCGCAGCGGAGTCGACGCGCAGCGGCGACCGCCACCGTCAGCGTCCGCACCGGGCACCGCCTGCCGCGATGCGCGATGCCTCGGCGAGCCTGGTCGCGACGCGCGTTGCTCATCCATCACGAACAGGAGTGAATGACATGCCGCAATGGAAACCCCTCTGCCGCGTCGACGACATCCCGAAGCTCGGCGCGCGCCGCGTCAAGCGCGCGAACGCGACCGATGTCGCGGTGTTCCGCACCGCCGACGACAAGGTCTTCGCGCTGCTCGACAAGTGCCCGCACAAGGGCGGCCCGCTGTCGCAGGGCATCGTGTTCGGTGAGAGCGTCGCGTGCCCGCTGCACAACTGGACGATCGGCTTCGGCGACGGCTGCGCCGCCGCGCCCGATGTCGGCTGCGTGCAGACCTTCAGCGTGAAGCTTGAGGGCGACCAGGTCTTTCTCGACCTCGACGAACTGCACGCCACCGCGGCCGCTGCTGCCGCACCGGCCAAGGCGCTGGCGTGAACGAAACGCGCTCGACCTGCCCATACTGCGGCGTGGGTTGCGGCGTGATCATCGAGGCCGAGGCCGGCCAGATCACCGGCGTGCGCGGCGACCCGGAGCACCCGGCGAACTTCGGGCGCCTGTGCACCAAGGGCAGCACGCTGCACCTGACCGCGGCCGCCGCGGTGACGCGCCAGACGCGGCTGCTGCAGCCGCTGCGCCGCCTGCAGCGCGGCGCGGCGCCGCAGCCGATCGGCTGGGACGACGCGCTCGACCTCGCGGCCGCCCGCTTCGCGACGATCATCGAGCGCGACGGGCCCGATGCCGTCGGCTTCTACGTTTCGGGCCAGCTGCTGACCGAGGACTACTACGTCTTCAACAAGCTCGCGAAGGGGCTGGTCGGCACCAACAACGTCGACACCAATTCGCGCCTGTGCATGAGCAGCGCCGTCGCCGGCTACAAGCTCACGCTCGGCGCCGACTCGCCGCCGGCCTGCTACGACGATCTCGCGCACGCGGCCACGCTCTTCATCGCCGGCTCGAACGCGGCGTACGCGCACCCGATCCTGTTTCGCCGCATCGAGGACGCGCGCGCCGCCAACCCGGCACTGAAGATCGTCGTCGTCGACCCGCGCCTGACCGAGACCGCGCAGGCCGCCGACCTGCACTTGCAAATCCTGCCCGGCACCGACGTGGCCCTGTTCCACGCCATGCTGCACGTGATGCTGTGGGAGGGCTGGGTCGACCCCGCGTACATCGGCGCGCACACCAGCGGCTTCGACGCGCTGCGCGCGCGCGTGCGCGACTTCGCGCCGAAGGACGTGGCCAAGCTCTGCGGCATCAAGGAGGCCGACCTGATCCAGGCCGCGCGCTGGTTCGCGAACATGGAGGCCGGCGCGCCGGCCGGGCGGGCGCCGACGCTGTCGTTGTACTGCCAGGGCCTGAACCAGAGCACGAGTGGCACGCTGAAGAACGCCGCGCTGATCAACCTGCACCTCGCGACCGGCCAGATCGGCAGGCCCGGCGCCGGACCGTTCTCGCTGACCGGCCAGCCGAACGCGATGGGCGGGCGCGAGGTCGGCGGCCTGGCGACGCTGCTGAGCGCGCACCGCGATCTCGCGAACCCCGAACACCGCGCCGAGGTCGCGGCGCTGTGGGGTGTCGACTCGGTGCCGGCCGCACCGGGCAAGAGCGCGGTCGAGATGTTCGAGGCCGCGGCCGACGGTGCGATCAAGGCGCTGTGGATCGCGTGCACGAACCCGGCCCAGTCGATGCCCGATCAGGCGATGGTGCGGCGCGCGCTCGAACGCGCCGAGTTCGTCGTCGTGCAGGAGGCGTTCGCGACCACCGCGACCTGCGCCTACGCCGATCTGCTGCTGCCCGCGACGACCTGGGGCGAGAAGGATGGCACCGTCACCAACAGCGAGCGCCGCATCAGCCGGGTGCGCCCGGCGGTGGCCGCGCCCGGCGAGACCCGCGAGGACTGGGCGATCGCGGTCGCGCTCGCGCGCAGGCTCGAGGCGCGCCTTCGGCCGGGCCGCGCGACGCTGTTCCCGTATGCCGACGCGCGCGCGGTCTGGAACGAGCACCGCGAGAGCACGCGCGGCCGCGACCTCGACATCACCGGCCTGAGCTACGCGCAGCTCGAGCGCGCATCCGCGCAGTGGCCGTGGCCCGAGGGCGCGAGCGTGGGCAAGGCGCGCCTCTACGAAGACGGCGTGTTCCCGACCGCCGACGGCCGCGCCGTGTTCGCCGACGCGCCGTTCGAGCCGGTCGCCGAGCCGCGCGACGCGCGCCACCCGTTCGCGCTCAACACCGGGCGGCTGCGCGACCAGTGGCACGGCATGAGCCGCACCGGCACGCTCGGCCGCCTGTTCGGCCACGTGCCCGAGCCGCTGCTCGACATGAACGCGCAGGACATGGCGCGCCTCGGCCTCGCCGATGGCGATCTGGTGCGCGTCGGCTCGCGCCGCGGCGGCCTCGTGATCCCGGTGCAGGCGAGCGCGGCGCAGCCGCCGGCGCAGGTGTTCGTGGCGATGCACTGGGGCGAGGAGGTGCTCGGCGGCACCGGCGACGACGGCGTGCGCCACTTGGGCGTCAACGCGCTGACGACGCCGAAGTATTGCCCACGCTCGAAGCAGCCCGAGCTGAAGAACGCCGCGGTGCGGATCGAGAAGGCGGCGCTGCCGTGGCGGCTGCTCGCGCTCGCCTGGCTGCCCGACGACGCCGCGCTCGCCGCCCGCAATGCGCTGCGCCCGCTGCTGCACGGCTTCGGCTTCGCGTCGCTGGTGCCGTTCGGGCGCGAGCGCAGCGGCGTGCTGCTGCGCGCCGCGGCGCGCGAGCCGCTCGAGGCGGCGCTGTTGCGCGAGATCGAAGGGCATCTCGGCCTCGCGGTCGCCGGCGTGCTGCACTACGCCGACGCGCGTCGCGGCCAGCGCCGCACCGTGCGCCTGTCCGGCCACGGCGAGGCGATGCGGCTCGAGGCCTTCCTGTTCGCTGGCGACATCGCCGCCGAGGCGTGGGTGCGGCCGCTGCTGCAGTCCGAGCTGCCGGCGCAGGCCTACGGCCGCAGCCTGCTGATGCCGGGTGCCAAGCCGCCGGTCGCGCTCGCGCCGCGCGGGCGCCAGATCTGCAGTTGCTTCGATGTGAGTGAACCAGCCATCGAGGCCGCGCTCGCGACGTTGACGGGTTCGCCCGAGGCGCG
>DATMIN010000636.1:0-7935 GCA_035554275.1 Burkholderiaceae bacterium | reverse complement strand
AGGTGATGGCGAAGCCGGCGCCGCCGAAGGCCGAAGCCGCAGGGCCGGCGGGCAAGCTGGAGCTGGCGGGGAAGGCTTCGGTGACG
The DNA here is from genome assembly GCA_035554275.1 of Burkholderiaceae bacterium. Classification (GTDB taxonomy): domain Bacteria; phylum Pseudomonadota; class Gammaproteobacteria; order Burkholderiales; family Burkholderiaceae_C; genus LMDS01. The sequence continues at coordinate 7,849 of DATMIN010000636.1, read as the reverse complement.
CCGTCGGATCCGGTGATCGACGGGTATCGACGGAAGTTGAGTATGGTGTTGTTCTGAGGCGCGGTTGTCATTTGACCAACGGTCGCTGCGCGGCCGCACGTCACGTTCGCTGGATTCCGTCGAGCGCGCGGCTCATTGACGCGACAAGCGCCGCCTGGAGCGTCCGATACTCTTCCCACGCCTGCCGCGCGAGCACATCTTGCCGTCGAGCCCGACTGGCATCGCCGAGCGCGGAGAAGACCTCGCGCAAGCGGTCTCGGGCCGCGCCGACGTCGGACGGGCTGCCGGGCCGTTCCAGGCAGCGGTCCGCCGCGTCCGCATCGTCACGTGCGGCGGCAGGCTGTCCGGCGCGCCAACGGCACCAGGCACGGTCGGCTAGTAAACCTCCTTCAACCATGCCGTAGCCCCGAGCGATCGCCGGCTCAAGGTGTGCTTCGTATAGAACCAGAGCCTCTTCGGTTCGGCCGTTCAGTGTGAGAACCTGCGCGCGCAAAATCGGCGCCAATTCGGCGAGCCCCGCGACGCCGAAAGCAGCGTCAAAGCGTGCTACGGACTCGGCACTTGCTGCAGCGCGCTCGCCATCACCGCCGAGCGGAACTCCGGAAGCTTGGCTGTATTGCAGCGCCGCGATACGCAACGAGGTCATCGTGGACATGATCGCGCTCAACATCGTGTCGTCGCCTTCAACCGTGGCATGCCGATGCGCCTCCTCGTACCACGGCCGAGCGCGCTCGAAGTCGCCGCCGTCGTGATACGCCTCCGCGACAACGAGGCAGGCGCGGGCGCGCGCGGCGTGGTGGTCGGGTTCGGCGAGCGACAACGCGGAGGCGGCATACGTGGCCATCGGCTCCGGCCGCATCGCGTGGTACTCGAACTGCGCGAGCCAGGCGGCGGTCAGCGCCTGCAACGGGCGATGGCCGGCGGCGCCCGCGAGCGCGTGCGCGCGCTTCATCCGGTCGTGCGCCTTGGACGAGAGTTCGCCGAAGTGCACCACCAGCGCTTCGGCGAAGTGCCACCAAGCGCTGATCCACGGATCGGGACGTGCCGCGTTGCGGCCCTGGACCTCGGCCAGCTCGCGCGCCGCGCTCTCGCCTTCGCCGAGTCGCGCGAGGTAGGCGGCGCGCTCGCAGCGCAGGCAATCGGCCTGGCGCGAACTCTCGGCGGCCCGGATGTCGGCGTCGAATCGGCTCAGCAGGCGCGATTTCATGCCGTCAGGCGCTCCAGGGCCTCACGGTAGCGCGCGGCGGTCTGGTCGACCACCGATACGGGCAGCGCCGGTGCCGGCGCGCGCTTGTCCCACGGCCGGCCGTCGACGCGCGCCTGCTCGAGCCAGTCGCGCACGAACTGCTTGTCGTAGCTCGGCGGGTTCGTGCCTTCGGCGTAGCCTTCGACGGGCCAGAAGCGGGACGAGTCGGGCGTCAGCACCTCGTCCATCAATGTGAGCGTGCCGTCGCCATCGAGCCCGAACTCGAACTTGGTGTCGGCGATGATGATGCCCTTGGTCAGCGCGAGCGCCGCGGCGGCGACGTAGAGTTCGATCGCGACCGCGCGCACGCGCTGCGCCAGCGCCGGGCCGATCGCCGCGCTCATGCGCTCGAAATCGATGTTCTCGTCGTGGTCGCCGGCCTCGGCCTTGGTCGCCGGCGTGAAGATCGGCGCCGGCAGCTTCGACGCATTGCGCAGCCCGGCCGGCAGCGCAACGCCGCAGACCGACTGGCTCCTCTGGTACTCGGCCCAGCCGCTGCCCGCAAGATAACCGCGCACCACCGCCTCGATCGGCAGCGGCGTCAGGCGCTTGACGAGCATCGAGCGGCCGCGCACCTGCTCGCGCTCGTCGGGCGCGACCACGCCGAGCGGGTCGTCGCCGGTCAGGTGGTTCGGCACGATGCCCTGCAGCTGCGCAAACCAGAACAGCGCCATCTGCGTCAGCAGCGCGCCCTTGCCCGGGATCGGCTCGCCCATCACCACGTCGAACGCGCTGAGCCGGTCGGTCGCGACCATCAGCATCCGGCGCTCGCCGACCGCGTAGTTGTCGCGCACCTTGCCGCGCGCGAGCAGCGGCAGCGAGTGCAGGCGACTCTCGAGCAGCGGCAGCATGGGCGGCAGCGCGGCGGTCAGACCACCGTCTGCGCCAGCTCGCCGGCGCTGTAGCGCTGCGCCACCTGCGCGAGCGACTGGCCCTTGATCTTGCCGGCCTGGCCCTCGCAGCCGAACTCGACGTAGCGCTGGCGGCAGATCTTCTTCGCCGCCTCGCGCGCCGGCTTCAGGTAGTCGCGCGGGTCGAACTTGTCGGGGTTCTCGGCCAGGTACTTGCGCACCGCCGCGGTCATCGCCAGGCGCACGTCGGTGTCGATGTTGATCTTGCGCACGCCATGCTTGATCGCTTCCTGGATCTCCTCGACCGGCACGCCGTAGGTCTCCTTCATCTTGCCGCCGTACTCGCGGATCACCGCGAGCAGGTCCTGCGGCACGCTGCTCGAGCCGTGCATCACCAGGTGCGTGTTCGGAATGCGTTTGTGGATTTCCTTGATCCGGCCGATCGCGAGGATGTCGCCGGTCGGCTTGCGGGTGAACTTGTAGGCGCCGTGGCTGGTGCCGATCGCAATCGCGAGCGCGTCGAGCTGGGTGCGCTTGACGAAGGTGGCGGCTTCTTCCGGGTCGGTCAGCAGCTGCTCCATCGTCATGGTCGACTCGGTGCCGTGGCCGTCTTCCTTGTCGCCCTTCATCGTCTCGAGCGAGCCGAGGCAGCCGAGCTCGCCCTCGACCGTCACGCCGAGCTTGTGCGCCATGTCGACGACCTTGCGCGTCACGTCGACGTTGTAGTCGAAGCTCGCGATCGTCTTGCCGTCGGCCTGCAGCGAGCCGTCCATCATCACCGAGCTGAAGCCGAGCTCGATCGCGCCCTTGCACACATCGGGGCTCTGGCCGTGGTCCTGGTGCATCACGAGCGGGATGTGCGGCCACGATTCCACCGCCGCCTGGATCAGGTGCTTGATGAACGGTTCGCCGGCGTATTTGCGCGCGCCGGCGCTGGCCTGCAGGATCACCGGCGCGCCGACCTCGTCGGCCGCGGTCATCACCGCCTGCACCTGCTCGAGGTTGTTGACATTGAACGCGGGGATGCCGTAGCCGTTCTCGGCGGCGTGGTCGAGCAGCTGGCGCATCGAAACGAGGGGCATGGCGGTCTCCTGAGTTGCAAAAAGCCGGCGGCGCGTAGGCCACGCTGTAACGCGCCGAATTGTAGCGAGCGGCCCCTCGCGGCACCGGTAGCGCTCGCTACCCGACGCGCTCGGCCCGGTAACCGTGTGTGCGCATCGCGGCGAGGATCTGCTCGATGTGCGCGACCCCGCGCGTCTGCACCACCACCTCGATCTGCGCCCGTTCGACCGAGAGCGACGAGAACGCGCGCTGGTGCTGCACCTCGTCGATGTTGGCGCCGAGCTGGCCGAGCAGCGTGGCCACGTCGGCAAGCGCGCCGGGCACGTCGCGCACGTCGAGGCGCAGGCGCGCCAGGCGACCCGAGCGCACCATGCCACGCTCGATGATCTCGGCCAGCACCAGCGGCTCGATGTTGCCGCCGCACAGGATCAGGCCGACCTTGCGGCCGGTGAAGCGCCCCGGGTGCTTCATCAGGGCCGCGAGGCCGACGCCGCCGGCGCCCTCGACCACCGTCTTCTCGATCTCGAGCAGCATCAGGATCGCCTGCTCGATATCGCCCTCGTCGACCAGCAGCACCTCGTCGACGTGCCGCTGGATCAGCGGCAGCGTCAGCGCACCGGGCGACTTCACCGCGATGCCGTCGGCGATCGTCGCCTGCGCGCTCTCGCGGGCCTGCCCGTGCTTGGCATTGAACGCCGCCGGGAAGCGCTCGGTCTGCACGCCGATCACCTCGATGTCGGGCCGCAGCGCGCGCGCCGCGGTCGCCACGCCGCCGATCAGCCCGCCGCCGCCGATCGCGACGACCAGCGTGTCGATCGACGGCTGCTGCGCCAGCATCTCGAGGCCGATCGTGCCCTGGCCCGCGATCACCGCGAGGTCGTCGTACGGGTGCACCAGCGTCAGGCCGCGCTCGCGCGCCAGCGCGAGGCCGCAGGCGCGCGCGTCGTCGAAGGTGTCGCCCTCGAGCACCACGCTGGCGCCGAAGCCGCGCGTGCGCTCGACCTTCACCGGCGGCGCGAAGCGCGGCATCACGATCGTCGCCGGGATGCCCATGCGCTGCGCGTGATACGCCACGCCCTGCGCGTGGTTGCCGGCCGAGACCGCGAGCACGCCGCTGGCGCGCTCGGCCGCGCTCAGCTGCGCCATCTTGTTGAGCGCGCCGCGCTCCTTGAACGACGCGGTGAACTGCAGGTTCTCGAACTTCAGGAACACCTCGCAGCCGGTCAGCGCCGACAGCGTGCGCGACGGCATGCACGGCGTGTCGATGATCTCGCCGCGCAGCCGCTCGGCGGCGGCGCGGATGTCGGACAGGCTCAAGGCAGCGTCGGCAGCATCCATGCCGCATTGTCGCGCGGCCGATGCGAGGGCCCGCGCCTTACCGCCTTACCGTCTCACGTCTGCGGCGGCGGCGCGTTCAGCGGCAGCGCGAGCGTGAACGCGGCACCGTGGCCCGGTCCGTCGCTGTGCACGGTCAGCGTGCCGCCCATTTCCTGCGCCGCGAGCACGCAGCTGTGCAAGCCGAAGCCGTGACCGTCCTTCTTGGTCGTGAAGCCGTGCGCGAAGATGCGCGTCAGGTTCTCGGCCGCGATGCCCTCGCCGGTGTCGCGCACCGTCACGTGCAGGCGGCCGTCCGCGGCGACGCCGACCTGCAGGGTCATCTCGTGTCGGCGGTCCGCGACGCTCTGCATCGCGTAGCGCGCGTTGCCGATCAGGTTCACGAGGATCAGCAGCACGCGGTGCTTGTCCAGCATCAGCAGCGGGACCGCCTCGAAGCGGCGCACGACCGCGAGGTCGTCGCGGCCGAGTGCACCGGTATCGATGCGCAGCGCATCCTCGAGCAGGTCGCGGATCTGGATCTCCTCGACGACGCTGGACGTGCCGGCATACGACTGCTGGGTCGCGACGATGTCCTTGATGTGCTGGACGCTCTTCGTCAGCACCCCGAGCTCCTCGGCAATGCCGCGCTGCTCCTCGGCGAGCGCCTTGGCGAGCTGGGCGAGGTAGGCGGGCAGCAGCCGGCCGCGCGGGTCGCTGTTCAGGTACGCGCCAATGTCGGCCGCGTGCTCGTCCATCAGTTTGACGGCGCGCGCGAGACCGGCCGATTGCGAGTCGCGCACGCGCTGCGCGATCAGCTCGGCCGCGACATTGACGCTGTTCAGCACGTTGCCGACGTTGTGCAGCACGTTCGTCGCGATCTCGGCCATGCCGGCCTGGCGCGCGTTCTCGAGCAGCTGGCGCTGCGCCGCCTGCTGCTCGCGCGCCTTGCGCACCGCTTCCTCGGCTTCCTCGCGGCGAAAGAAGTAGTGCCCGGTCGTCAGCAGGATCACGATGATCGGTGCCGCGGCGATGACAACGACGATGCCCGATTGGCGGAAGCTCAGGTACAGAAAGCTCGCGACCGACGCGTTGCCGGCATACGCCACACCGAGCCAGCCGAACGAACCCAGGAAGCTGCGCAGGTGCAGCGGCTCGTTGCGCTTCAGGCGCGGCAGCATCGTCACCAGCACGGTGTTCAGCATGAAGTAGCCGAGCGCGAACAGGATCGTGCCGCACAGCATCAGCCCGTCGTGCGCGAGGCCGATCCGGTTCAGCGCGGCCAGCGCCGCCTGCAGCAGCGACCCGGCGACGAACATCGCGAGCGCCGCCATCGCCGGGCTCGCGATGCGGCTGGTCCAGCGCTTCGAGCTGCGCCACGATCCGACCAGCGCCTCACAGGCCGAGGCCAGTGCCGCCGCCTCGGGCCCGCTCATCAGCAGCAGCAGGAAGATGAAGATCTCGCCGGCCGTGAACGAATTGGTCGAGCGCGGAATGCGCACCGGCACCAGCCCGGCCAGCATCGCGAGCAGGGTCGCGACGACGATCTGCACCCACGCGACCGGCGGCATCGCGGCGAGCCGCAGCACCGCCAGGCCGAGCACGCCGCCACCGAGCAGCACGACGGCCCACCAGTAGGCGACCGCCTTCGCGTTGTAGTCGGGCATGAACGCGCGGTGCAGACGCAGCCAACCCGGGCCGGCCGACGTCACATCGGCGGGCGGGTCGACGGTGCCCGACAGCGCGCTCATCACGCCGTGGTCACGGTTCGCCGGTCAGCGCCGGCCCGCCCTCGCTGAGCACCAGGCCTTCGCTCAACACCAGCCCCTCGCTGAGCACCAGGCCCTCGCTCAGCACCAGCCCCTCGCTCAAGACCAAGCCCTCGCTCAGCACCAGGCCCTCGCTGAGCACAAGACCTTCGCTCAGCACAAGACCTTCACTCAACACCAGCCCGCTGCCGACTGCGAGCCAGCCGCTCAAGGTCGCGGTCGGGATGAACAGGCCGGTGGCACCGCGCAGCGAGCTCGCGCCCGCAAGTCGGCTCGCGAGCACGACGTCGCCGGTGACGAAGCGCTGGTTCAGGATCGGCCGCGCGACGATGGACTTGATCCAGCGCTGCGACGCGCCGGCCCCGGGCCCGTAGCTCAGCGTGTAGCGCTGCGCGGCGCCGCCGACCCACAGCAGGCGCGGATCGTAGATCGGCTGGTAGCGCGTCAGCAGGGCCTCGCCGCTGAGCAGGTGGCGGCCGCCGGCGACGACGATGCGGCTCCAGTCGGCCGGCACGCCATTCAGCATCGATCGCGGTGTCGGCAGCGCCTTGCCGGGTGCGAGCATCGACGCACCGGGCGCGAGCGAGCCGTCGGCAATCACTGCCGCGAGGTCGGTGCGCAGCGCGCCGGCAACACGCAGCGCGCCGGCGATGTTCAGCAGGCCCGCGCCCTGCTGCAACAGGTTCGCGCCGGCCAGCGGCTGCGCCGAGTACTGCAGGATCGCCTTGATCAGCGGCGGCGTCAGCCCGGGGTTCAGCTGCAGCATCAACGCCGCGGTGCCGGCGACCGCGGGCGCCGCGACCGAGCTGCCGCTCAGGTTCATCAGCTGCTGGCGGCGCGGCTGCGCGTCGCCGCCGTAGGGTGCGGCCAGTTCCGGGTGCAGGCGCGGCAGCTCGCTCCATGCGCTGTTCGAGCCGGCGCGGTCCGCGCCCAGCACACCGACGATCCGGTTGCCCGGTGCGACCAGGTCGGGCTTGAGCAGGTTGTCGACGCGGCGCACGCCGCCGGCATCGACGAGGCTGCCGCGCGTCGGCCCGCGCGAACTGAAGAGGTTGACCGTGTCGTCGCCGCGTTGCGCGGTGGCGTGCGTGTTCGCCGCGCCGACCGTGATCACCGACGGGTCGTTGCCGGGCGCGCCAATCGTGCCGTAGCGCTCGGCGCCGTTCGCGTCCCGGCCGTAGTTGCCGGCCGCCGCCACCACCGTGATGCCGGCCGCGACCGCGCTGCGCACCGCGCGGCAGAACGGGTCGGTCAGGTAGGACTCGGTCGAGTCCGATGCCAGGCTGATGTTGAGCACGCGGATGTTGTATTCGGCCGCGTGGTAGATCACCCAGTCGATGCCGGCGAGCACGTCGCCGAGTTCGCCGACGCCGCTGTCGTCGAGCACCTTGACGTCGAACAGGTTGGCGTTCGGCGCGATGCCGGTCGAGTCCACCGCCTGGTACGCGCCGTTGCCGGCAGCGATGCCGGCCACGTGGCTGCCGTGACCGTAGCCGTCGGCCCGGACGTTGCGATCGGCGGCGATCAGGCGTTCGAAGGCCGCGGTTGCGCCGCCCCTGTCGGCACCGACGTACAGCAGCGCCGACATGTCGACCCCGGCGTTCCAG
>DATMIN010000635.1:0-2678 GCA_035554275.1 Burkholderiaceae bacterium | reverse complement strand
CGAGCCGCCCGACGAGCCGCCCGCCACGCGCGCCAGGTCGTGCGGGTTGCGGCACGGGCCCTCGTGGCTGTTCTCGGTGGTGAAACCGTAGGCGTACTCGTCCATGTTGAGCGCGCCGACCAGCACCGCGCCGGCCGCCTGCAGCCGCGCGACGAGCACGCCGTCGCGTTCGGCCGCGGGCCGGTCGCGCTCGATCTTCGAGCCGGCGAGCGTGGTGAGGCCGGCCACGTCGAACAGGTTCTTCACCGCGAACGGCACGCCGAGCAGCGGCAGCGCGTGCGCCGCGGCGTCGCCGGCCGCGAGACGCGCGTCGAGCGCCTCGGCCGCGGCCAGCGCGCGCTCGGCAGTGACGTCGGTGAACGCGTTGACGCGCGGGTCGGTCGCGGCGATGCGCTTCAGGCTCGCGCGCGTGATCGCCGCCGCGCCGACCGCGCCGCTGCGCACCGCCTCGGCGATTGCGGCGGCGCTGCCCTCGAGGCGCTCTGCGGGCGTCATGCGCCGGACGCCGACGAGCCCGCCGGCGCGATCGGCACGAACGCCTCGGCCGGCTCGTCGCCCGGCGCGAGCGGGTGCGCACCGACCAGCGCGGCCATCTCGGCCGCGAGCGCGAAGTAGCTCAGCACGCCGGGGCGGTGCGCGGGGTTCAGCGGCAGCGCCAGCGCGGCGGCGGCGGCATCGACATAGGCTTCGATCTGCGCAGGGGTCATCGAGGGCCGGGCCTTTCAGTTCAGCGCCGCACCTCGCGTTGGAAGATTTCCAGGCTGAGCTTCTTGGCCGCGATGAAGCCGGGTTCGGACAGCGTCGCAACGGTGCGCGGGCGCGCATCCCGATAGTGCAAGATTTCTGCCACCTTGGTCGGCCGTTTCGTCAGCAGCAGCACCTGGTCGGCCAGATACACCGCTTCTTCGAGGTCGTGCGAGACCAGCAGCATCGTCGTGCCGGTCTGCATGAACACCTCCTGCAGCTTCTCGCGGATGAATAGCGTCATCTCGAAATCGAGCGCCGAGAACGGCTCGTCGAGGAACAGCACTTCCGGCCCCGGCGCGAGCGCGCGCATGATCGAGGCGGTCTGCTGCTGGCCGCCGGAGAGTTCGTACGGGTAGCGCTTCAAGTCGAACTTGACGTCGAAGCTCGCGACGAGTTCGGCCATGCGGCGGTCGACCTCGGCCTTGCTGCGGCCCTCGAGCTTCAGCGGGTACGCGATGTTGTCGATCGTGCGCATCCACGGGAACATCGCCTCGCGGTAGTTCTGGAACACGTAGCCGATCTTGGTGTCCTTCAGGCTCTTGCCGTCGAACAGGATCTGCCCCGAGTCGATCGGGATCAGCCCGGCGATCATGTTGATCAGCGTCGACTTGCCGCAGCCGTTCGGGCCGAACACCGAGACGATCGCGTGCTTCGGGATGTCGAGGTCGAAGTTTTCGTACAGCGGCCAGCCGGCGAAGTATTTCGTCAGGCCACGGATCGTGATGTGCGTGCCGGTGGGGCCGGGCGCGAACGGGCGCTCGGGCACGTCGGCGTACACAGGGGCGTTGAGGACGGTGGACATGGGGTGCGTTCCTCGGTGTGCGTTACGGTTGGAGCGCGCCGCGGACGCGGGGTGGCCGACTGCGCTCATGTCCCCCGGCTCGCGCAGCGCGCGAGCCTCCTCCTTTACTTCGCTCCGTCGGCCACCCCGCGCCCGCGGCGGGCCACCTGCGGAGCGGCTCGCCGAACAGCGGCGCTGACGGGAGATCGGGCCGGTGGGGCGCTTGGTGGAGCGAAGTAAAGGAGGAGGCGGCGGGCGAAGCCCAACGCCGGGGGACATGAGCGGAACCAAGCGCCCCGCCGGCCCGATCGCGCTCCGACGAACACAGAGCGATCACCGCCCACTCCAATGCACGATCTTCCGCTCCGCCAGCAGGAACAGGATGTTCAGCGCGTAGCCGAGCGCCCCCGCCGCGAGGATCGCCGCGTACATGCTCTTCACGTTCAGCACCTGCTGCGCATCGATGATGCGGTGGCCGAGGCCGTTGTCGGAGCCGATGAACATCTCGGCGACGATCACGATCACCAGCGCCATCGAGACCGCTGAGCGCAGGCCGACGAAGGTCGGCTGCAGGCTTTCCCAGATCAGCACGTCCTTGAAGATCTGCCAGCGCGAGGCGCCCATCACCTTCGCGGCCATCACGCGTTGCTTGCGCGCATTGATCACGCCGTAGGCGCTGTTGAACAGCACGATCAAGAGCGCGCCGAACGCGGCGATCGCCACCTTGTTGATGTCGGAGACGCCGAAGATCAGCAGGAACAACGGGATCAGCGCCGAGCTCGGCGTCGAGCGGAAGAAGTCGATCAGGAACTCGACGCTGCGGTAGGCCTTCTCGTTGCTGCCGAGCAGCACGCCGAGCGGCACGCCGACGACGGCGGCGATCACGAACGCCTCGAGCGTGCGCAGCACCGTGACGCCGAAGTCCATCAGCAGCGGCCCGCCGGCCAGGCCGGTCGCGAGCGCGACCAGCGTCGCCGAGGGCGTGGGCAGCAGGATCGCCTTGATCAGCCCGGCGCGCACGACCAGGTCCCAGATGACGAACAGGGCGACCGGGCCGACGAACGGCAGCCAGCGGCTCCACGAGAACTTCGCCGGCGGCGCGGCCGAGGCGTCGGTCGAGGCGCTCCACGGCTTGGCGGCCGCGGTGACG
>DATMIN010000634.1:0-7923 GCA_035554275.1 Burkholderiaceae bacterium | reverse complement strand
CGCTGCCCGGGCCGACCGGCGAGCGCAACGAGCTGCGCCTGCACGGCCGCGGCGTGTTCGTCTGCATCAGCCCGTGGAACTTCCCGCTCGCGATCTTCGCCGGGCAGGTGGTGGCCGCGCTCGTCGCCGGCAACGCGGTCGCCGCGAAGCCGGCCGAGCAGACGCCGGCCGTCGCACAGCGTTTCGTCGAGCTGCTGATCGAGGCCGGCGTGCCGCGCGGCGCGCTCGCGCTGCTGCACGGGCCGGGCGAGACGGTCGGCGCCGCGCTGGTCGCCGACGCGCGCACCGCCGGCGTCTGCTTCACCGGCTCGACCGCAGTCGCCAAGCACATCAACCGCGCGCTCGCCGCGAAGGACGGGGCGATCGTGCCGCTGATCGCCGAGACCGGCGGCATCAACGCGATGATCGTCGACAGCACCGCGCTGCCCGAGCAGGTGGTCGACGCGGTCGTGCAGAGCGCGTTCCGCTCGGCCGGCCAGCGCTGCTCGGCGCTGCGTCTGCTGTGCGTGCACGAGGGCGTGGCCGACGCGGTGATCGAGATGATCCGCGGCGCGCTCGCGACGCTGCGCGTCGGTGACCCGGCACGGCTCGACACCGATGTCGGCCCGGTGATCGACGCCGAGGCGTTCGAGTCCTTGAGCGCGCACATCGCGCGGCTGCGCGCGCAGGCCACGCTGATCGGCGAGACGCCGGTGGCTTCCACCCTGCCGCACCTGATCGCGCCGGTCGCGTTCGAACTCGCGCGCATCGCCGACGTGACGCAGGAGATCTTCGGGCCGGTGCTGCACGTGGTGCGCTGGGGCGGCGATGTCGACGCGGTGATCGCGCAGGTCAACGCGCTCGGCTACGGCCTGACGCTCGGCCTGCAGACGCGCATCGACTCACGCGCGCTGCGGCTGGCCGAGCACGCGCGGATCGGCAACGTCTACGTCAACCGCAACATGATCGGCGCGGTCGTCGGCGTGCAGCCGTTCGGCGGCGAGGGCCTGTCGGGCACCGGGCCGAAGGCCGGCGGCCCGCACTACCTGTACCGCTTCTGCGGCGAGCAGACGCTGACGATCAACACCGCCGCGGCCGGCGGCAACGCGGCGCTGCTGGCCGGCACGCCCTGAGCGTCGTCACGCGCGCGGCGCTACCCGCCGTCCCACAGGCCGTGCCGGCGGTGCCGCGCTTCGAGCGATTCGCTCGGCATGTGCGCGTGGCGCTCGTGCCCCGGCCCGGCCGGCACCTCGACCCAGCCGGGCGCCCACGCCAGGCCGATCTGCACGACCTCGGGCGGGCGCGGCAGCGGCGTGTCGATCGCCGACGCGTGCGGGTGCACGAGCTCGGGCCAGCACGGGTCCCACGTCGAGGGTGAACCGCACCGCGCGACAATGGCATGACCCTTCGAGACGCATCGTTCACTCCTTCCCACGGGTTACGCATGGACATGATCGCATTCATCGGCGGCGGCAACATGGCGAGCGCGATCGTCGGCGGGCTGCGCCAAAGCGGCCGCGCCGGCAACACGATCGTCGTCGTCGACCCCGGCGAGGCACAGCGCGAGCGGCTGCGCGCCGAGTTCGGCGTGCGCACGCTGGCCGCGGCCGACGCGACGCTCGCGAGCGCCACGCTCGTCGTCTGGGCGGTCAAGCCACAGCTGTTCGGCGAGGCCGCGGCGCCGTGTGCGCCGTTCGTCGGCAACGCGCTCCAGCTCAGCGTGATGGCCGGCATCCGCAGCGCCGCGCTGGCGCGCGCGACCGGCACCGAGCGCGTCGTGCGCACGATGCCGAACACGCCGGCGCTGATCGGCCAGGGCATGACCGGGTTGTACGCGCGGCCGGCCGTGACGACGCCCGAGCGCGCCCAGGTCGAGGCCGTACTCGCGCCGACCGGGCAACTGATGTGGTTCGAGCGCGAGGACGATCTCGATGCCGTGACCGCCCTCTCCGGCTCGGGCCCGGCCTACGTGTTCTACGTCGTCGAGGCGATGATGGCCGCGGCGCAGCGGATGGGCCTGAGCGCCGAGCAGGGCCGCCGGCTCGCGCTCGGCACCTTCGCCGGCGCGACCGCGCTCGCCCAGGCCTCGCCCGATTCGCCGGCGCTGCTGCGCGAGCGCGTCACCTCGAAGGGCGGCACCACGCACGCGGCGATCGGCGCGCTCGACAGCGCCGGCGTGCCGGCCGCGTTCGTCGAGGCGGTGCTCGCCGCGCAGCGCCGCGCGCGCGAGCTCGGCGACGAATTCGGGCGCTAGAAGGCCCGGAAAGCGCGCGGCCGTGCGCGCCGATGCCGGCGGCCCGCGCCCCTCATGCAAAGCCGGCATGGGCATCGGCCGATTTCGGGCGTGCCAGCGCCTACAGTGTCGGCCCGTGCCCGGCCGCGCGCCATCCGCGTGCGCCACCCGGCGCGCGGACCCACTCGAATCACCCACCCGAGACAAACGATGAGCCACCTTTCCTACGTCAGCCAGAAGGGCGATACCGCCTGGGACACCTACCTCTCGCAAGTCGACCGCGTGCTGCCCTACCTCGGCCACCTCGCGCGCTGGTCGGAGACGCTGAAGCGCCCGAAGCGCGCGCTGATCGTCGACGTGCCGATCGAGCTCGACAACGGCGATGTCGCCCACTTCGAGGGCTACCGCGTGCAGCACAACCTGAGCCGCGGCCCCGGCAAGGGCGGCGTGCGCTACCACCCCGACGTGACGCTCGAGGAGGTGATGGCGCTGTCGGCGTGGATGACCGTGAAGTGCGCCGCGGTCAACCTGCCGTACGGCGGCGCCAAGGGCGGCATCCGCGTCGACCCGAAGCAGCTCTCGATGAAAGAGCTCGAGCGCATGACGCGCCGCTACACCAGCGAGATCGGCATCATCATCGGCCCGCAGCGCGACATCCCCGCGCCCGACGTGAACACCAACGGCCAGATCATGGCCTGGATGATGGACACGTATTCGATGAACACCGGCACCACCGCGACCGGCGTCGTCACCGGCAAGCCGCTGCACCTGGGCGGCTCGCTCGGGCGCGTCAAGGCCACCGGCCGCGGCGTGTTCGTCACCGGCCGCGAGGCCGCACGCCGGCTCGGCCTGAAGCTCGAGGGCGCGCGCGTCGCGGTGCAGGGCATGGGCAATGTCGGCGGCGCGGCGGCCGAGCTGTTCGCGCAGGCCGGCGCCAAGCTCGTCGCGGTGCAAGACCACACCGGCACGCTGGTGAATCCCCACGGCTTCGACATCGCCGACACGATGGCCGTGCTGCACCGCGACGGCGGCATCGGCAACTACAAAGGCGCCGAGCGCATCGACAACGAGTCGTTCTGGGATGTCGACTGCGACATCCTGATCCCAGCCGCGCTCGAATCGCAGATCACCGCGGCGCGCGCGAACCGCATCAAGGCCAAGCTGATCCTCGAAGGCGCGAACGGCCCGACGCTGCCCGACGCCGACGACGTGCTGGTTGAGCGCGGCGTGCTCGTCGTGCCCGACGTGATCTGCAACGCCGGCGGCGTGACCGTCAGCTACTTCGAGTGGGTGCAGGACTTTTCGTCGTTTTTCTGGAGCGAGGACGAGATCAACCTGCGCCTGGACAAGATCATGGTCGACGCGCTGAAGAAGATCTGGGACACCGCCGACCGCCACAAGATCAGCCTGCGCACCGCGACCTTCGCGGTGGCGTGCGAGCGGATTCTCTTCGCGCGCGAAGAGCGCGGGCTCTACCCCTGACGCGCGCGACGCGCGGGGACCGCGCCACCCCCCTTGAAATGGCACTGGGCGCCAATATTCTTTTCCGTGCGGCGGCGCGACGCCGCTGCGTGTTCCAACGAACCGAAGGAAAGGAGATGGAGCCATGTACGAATCGTTGTTCAATTTCTCCGGCGAGTTCGACCGGCTGCGCCGCGAGCTCGACGACCTGTTCGGCAGCGCCGGCGTCGCGAGCGGGATCCGCTCGGTGGCGCCGGGCAGCTTCCCGGCGCTGAACATCGGCAACACGCCACAGAGCCTGGAGATCTACGCGTTCGCGCCGGGCATCGACCCGGCCAAGGTCGATGTCACGGTCGACCGCGGCGTGCTGACGCTGGCCGGCGAGCGGCCCTCGACGCTGCCGCGCGAAGGCGACAAGACCAGCGTCTACAGCCGCGAGCGCAGCAGCGGCAGCTTCCGGCGCGCGATCACGCTGCCCGACGACGCCGACCCGGCCCAGGTCTCGGCGACCTACCGCGACGGCGTGCTGCACGTCAGCGTCGCGCGCCGCGCCGCCCCGGTGCCCACGCGCATCGCGATCCAGTGACCGACCGACAACCAGGAGAACCGATCATGAGCGACAAGCGCAACAACCAGGACATCACCACCGCCACCGCCACCAGCGCCGACACTGCGCCGGCGAACGCGACGAGCGCCACCGATACGCGCTACGTCGTGCCGCGCGTCGACGTGCTCGAGGACGAGTCGGGCATCACGCTGCTCGCCGACCTGCCGGGCGTGCCGAAGGAGCGCCTCGAGCTGAAGGTCGACGGCGACACGCTGCTCGTCGAGGGCACGGTCGCCACCGCGACGCCGCCGCAGCTGCAGTCGGTCTACGCCGAGGTGCGCGTGCCGCGCTACCGGCGCAGCTTCACGCTCAGCCGCGAGCTCGACGCCGGCCGCATCGAGGCCAAGATGAAGGACGGCGTGCTGAACCTGCGCATCCCGAAGCAGGAGCACGCGCGGCCGCGCCGCATCGAGGTGCGCACCGGCTGACGTGCCCGCGCGCGGCTCAGGCGCTCGCGTACGCGAGCGCCGTGCCGGCGAACACCACGAAGCCGAGCCAGTGGTTGAGCCGGAACGCGCGAAAGCAGCCGTCGCGCGAGCGCTCGCGGATCAGCGTGTAGTGCCACGCGGCGAGCAGCGCCGCAGCGGCCAGGCCGGCGAAGTACGGCCAGGCGAGTTGCAGCTGCACGCCGATCGCGGCCCAGACCGCGATGAACGCGGCGTAGAAGCCCATCACCGCGGCCACGTCGAAGCGGCCGAGCGTGATCGCCGAGGTGCGAATGCCGATCTTCAGGTCGTCGTCGCGGTCGACCATCGCGTACTCGGTGTCGTAGGCGAGCACCCAGAACAGGTTGCCGACGAGCAGCGCCCACGCGAGCGCCGGCACCTCGCCGCGAACGGCGGCGAACGCCATCGGGATGCCGAAGCTGAACGCCACGCCGAGCACCGCCTGCGGCATCGAGACGACGCGCTTCGCGTACGGGTAGGCGATGCCGATCGCCAGTGCGGCGAAGCTCCACGCGACGGCGGCGGTGTTGGTCGTCAGCACCAGCGCGAACGCGAGCAGCGCGAGCACCGCGCCGAGCGCCAGCGCCTCGCGCACGCCGACCGCGCCGCTCGTCACCGGGCGCTGCGCGGTGCGCTTGACGTGGCGGTCGAACTCGCGGTCGGCCACGTCGTTGACGGTGCAGCCGGCGCTGCGCGTCAGGAACGTGCCGAGCACGAACACCGCGAGCAGGTGCCAGCCGGGGAAGCCGCCGGCCGCGAACCACAGCGCCGACAGCGTCGGCCACAGCAGCAGCAGGCTGCCCGCCGGGCGGTTCCAGCGGATCAGGTCGAGGTAGAGCGCGAGCCGGCTCGGCTCGGGCGGGGCGGGGTGGGTCGTGTGCACGGCCGCAGATTATCCCGGCGCGCCCGAGCGTGGCGGCGCCGCCGGCTCAGTGCGTGCTCGTCAACGCCTTCAGCCGGTCGAGCTTGGCCGCGTACAGGTCGTGGTCGCGGCGCGTCGTCGCGCTGCGGATCGCGCGCTCGAGGTGCTCGGCCGCCTGCGCCGGCTGGTTCAGCTGCAGGTGCGTCACCGCGAGCCAGAACTGGAACTCGTGCTGGTACGGCGCGCGCTCGACCTCTTTCTCGAACAGGCGCCGCGCCTCGTCGACGCGGCGCTCGCGCAGCGCCGCCATGCCCTGCAGGAAGTAGCTGTACGGCGGGTGCGGGTCGAGCTGCTCGAGGCGGCGCGCGAGCGCGCTCGCTTCGTCTTGCCGGCCGAGGTCGCGCAGCACGAGGATGCGGTTGCTCAGCGCCTTGGTGTTGTCGGGCTCGCGCTCGTTGACGCGCCGCAGCGCCGCGTCGGCGAAATCGGCGTGGCCGGTGTTGCGGTAGACGACGCCGAGCGTGATGTAGGCCGAGAGCAAGTCGGGATCGGTGCGCACCGCCTCGCGCGCCCACCAGTAGGCGTCGCTGCGCTGGCCGGCCGCGAGCGCCTCGACCGCGCGGTTGTTCAGGTACATCGCGACGATCGTGCGCTCGGGGACGACGCGCACGCGCTGCTTGCGCCCGTCGCGCGGCGGCACGAAGTCGACCGTCATCGCATCGGTCTCGATGAAGCCGCTGCCGCCGAACGGCGCGACCTTGTCGAACAGCGTCAGGTTGACGTGGCCGACCGAGACGTAGAGGTCGCCGGCGCGGTCCCACGCGTCGTCGCCGACGACGATCTGGTAGCGCACCGCGAGGCCCATCTCCTTCGCGAACGCCGCCGTCATCATCACCAGTGCGAGACAGTTGCCCGAGCGCGCGTCGAACGCCTGCGCGGCGGTGCGCGTGATCGCGGCGTCGTACTCGAGCTGGAGCTCGCCCTGTTTGTACAGCGCGTCGAACAGCTGGCGCTTGCGATCGTCGAAGCGCGACAGGCTCGCGAGCCGATCGTGCACGTAGCGCTGCAT
The DNA here is from genome assembly GCA_035554275.1 of Burkholderiaceae bacterium. GTDB lineage: Bacteria > Pseudomonadota > Gammaproteobacteria > Burkholderiales > Burkholderiaceae_C > LMDS01. Next base: position 1,266 of record DATMIN010000634.1, on the reverse strand, counting down.
CTCGGCGCTGACCGCGAGCGCCGCGCCCGGATCGACCGGCTCGCTCGGCGCGGCGAACAGGTCGTCGTGGAACAGGTTTGTCGCCGGCGGCATCGGCGGCGCGCTCGCGCAACCGGCCAGCCACGCCGCCAGCGCGGCGGTCGCGCAGGCCCTGATGAAGAATGCGGACGACATCGGCGCTCTCCTTCGCGAGAGCCGCTCGCCGCCGGCATCACGCCTGCGGCGCTCGTCGGCGGGCGGCGATCGATCGTAGTCCGAAGCGCGGCGGCGGTGAAGCGTGGGTCAACCCGCGGTACGTGGCGGGGTGCGTCAGGCCGCCTCGTCCGGCGGCGGCGTTCGGCTGGAAGGCTTTGACTGAACCGCGAGCGAGCACGAAGTGCGGCATGATTCGGACATGAACCGCTCGATCGCCCTGCAACTGTTGACGACGCACAAGCCGGTGCTCGCCGAACGTTTCGGCGTCGTGCGGCTGGCGCTGTTCGGCTCGACCGCACGCGGCAGTGCTGCGCCCGACAGCGATGTCGATGTGTTGGTGAGTTTCGATGGCCCGGCCACGCCCGAAGCGTTTTTCGGCGTGCAGTTCTACCTCGAAGACCTGTTCGGTTGTGCAGTCGATCTCGTCACCGAACGGGCCCTTCGACCGCAACTCAAACCGTATGTCGAGCGAGACGCCATCCCGATCGTCTGAACGTGACCCGACGCTCTACCTGCGGGATATGGTGGAGTTTTGCGATCGTGTCATCGCCTATACAGCCGGCTTCGACGCGCCGGCTTTGCTCGCGGACCGGATGCGCTACGACGCGACACTGCGCAATCTCGAGTTGATCGGGGAAGCCGCTACCCGCGTACCGGCCGAACTCCGAGGCCGCGCGCCAGAACTGCCGTGGCGCCTGCTCATCGGCACGCGCAATCGACTCGCCCACGGCTATCTCGGCATCGAGCCCGAAACCGTGTGGTTGATCGCCACCGATCGCGTGCCGCACTTGCGCGATCAGCTCAGCGCGTTGCTCGCAGCGGCAACCTGAGCCGCCCCGCGTTCACGCCTCGAGCTGGCGCTGGAACACCAGCCCCGCATGCTCGCGCAGCGCGTGGAAGCGGATCTTCGGCCAGTTCGCCTCGATCGCACGCAGCTCGGGCGCGTACTCGACCAGCACCGTCGGCGCGTCGACCGCATCAAAGGCCACGCGGTGCGCGTTGCCGTCGATGAAGCGCTGCAGTTCCTTCGCGCCGCCGTTTTCGTCCGGGCAGGTGACCCAGCGCGCCACT
>DATMIN010000633.1:0-4661 GCA_035554275.1 Burkholderiaceae bacterium | reverse complement strand
TGCTACGCTCTTCCATGGCCGGTCTCCTTTCGTTGTCGAGGACGCCAGTTCCGGCATGTAGCTCGGCACGCTTCAGCGTGCAACCTACGGTGTCGGAGACCGGCCCCCTCGCAGGGGAGTTGCGGCGACCATGATGTCTAGGGCGGCCGGATCAAAAGAAGTCGCTGTCGCTGAGCGCGTAGGCTTGCATGTTCGGCGCGCCGGTGCCGTTCAGCTTCAACGAGGTCGCGCTGTGGCGCGTGCCGCCGACCTCTTCCAGGATGAACGCCGGCGAGCGCAGCAGACCGCCGGTGGCGAGATTGCGGTAGCGCAGATCGTAGGTGCCGACGCTCAGCGAGCCGATCTTGAAGTGGCTGTGCGCGGCGACGTAGACCGTCCGCACCGCCACCGCCGACGGCCCGTCGAGCGACACCATGCGAACGAACATGTCCGCGTCGTTGGCGGTGTTGTCGATCGTCACATCCGACAGACCGCCGGTGTTCAGTTCCTCGTAGCCCGCCACGTAACCCGATTGCGCCGGCCAGGCCTGGCCGTTCGGCGCCGTCGGCGGGCGCAGGTAGCCGGCGGGCTTGGCCAGCGCCGGCACGGTGGCGATCTGTTCCGCGATGCCGGGCTGCAGCAGCGCCTGGATCGCAACGCCGAAGCAGGCCGTCGCAAACACGCCGGTCGCGCCGTAGCGCCACGGATGGCGGCGCACGTGCGCCTTGAAGCGGTTCGCGCGGTGCGCCCAGCGCACCGACGTGGACTGGGCCGCGAACGCGGCCGGCTCGGTGGTGACCTCTGCGGGGCCATTGAACGGCTCGTGCAACGTGTGCTTCGACAGCAGCGGGCGCGCTGCCGGCCCTTCGGCCTGGCGGATCCACAGATCGTGCTCACGCCGCTTGGCCGCGTCGGAGAGCACCGCATACGCGACGTTGACGACCGCCATGATGCGCTGCGCCTCCGCGTCGTCGGGGTGGCGATCGGGATGGTGCTGGCGCGTCAGCGCGCGGTACGCGGAACGGATCTCGTCCGGCGCCGCGTCGCGGGCGACCTTCAGGTTCTCGTAGTGGCTGTGTACTTTGGGCATCGGCGGGTGGCCGCACCGTGTCGGCCACCCGCGATCATGCCAAGGTCAGCGGTGCGCCGGTCAGTGCCGCGCCCAACCGCCGCCGTGCAGGTGCCAGCGGCCGCCCTGGTTGACCCAGGAATGCGCGCGCCACGAGTAGCCGGGCCGCGGCCGCTCCCAGCGGCCCGGGTGCCACTGGTGGCGGCCGCCCGCCCAGCCCCAGTAGCCGCCGATCCACACCGCGCCGGCGAACGGGATCGCCGGGACGACCTCGACATACGGCGCCGGCGGCGCGATGTCGACCACGGCCTCGTCGGCCGGGTCGGCTTCGCCGTATTGCGGGACGGGCTGGCGGTAGGCCGGGATCGGCTGCGAGTACACCACCGGCCGGGCCGGGTACGGCGCCACGACGCACGCCGACAGCAGCAGCGCCGAGAGCGGAACGATCAGGAGTCTGGTTTGGATCATCGAGTGTCTCCACGAACGGCCGCGGCAACGCACGGCCCGTGATCCTGTAACTGCCGGCAGCGCCGCACCGCCGACAGGGCTTCCCGCCCTTTACAGATGTTTTCAGTCGGCGCCGTGCGGCCGCCGTCAGGCGCCGCCGAGGTGCTCGATCGCCGCCTCGACCGCCATCGCGTAGCCGCGGATGCCGAAGCCGGCGATCACGCCGACCGCCAGCGGTGCGAGGTAGGAGCGGTGCCGGAACGACTCGCGCGCATGCACGTTCGAGACGTGCACCTCGATGAACGGGATCGCCACGCCCGCGAACGCATCGCGCAGCGCGACGCTGGTGTGCGTCAGCCCGCCCGGGTTGATCACGACGAAGCGCGTGCCGTCGGTGCGCGCAGCGTGCAGCCGATCGATCAGCACGCCCTCGTGGTTGCTCTGCAGGCACTCGACGCGCGCGCCGCGCGCGGCCGCGGCCTTCGCCGCGAGCGCCTCGGCGTCGGCCAGCGTGTGGGCGCCGTAGACCTGCGGCTCGCGCGTGCCGAGCAGGTTCAGGTTCGGTCCGTTGAGCAGCAGGATCGGGATCATCGCGGCCTCGTTCGGTAGTCGCCCCCCATTGTGTGTCAGCGCAGGCCCGGACCTTGCGGGTACCATCGGTGCACACCTTCTGGGAGCGCAGTCCGGATGTTCAAGTACCTCGGCACGATCGGCGGGCTCGGCTTGGCGGTCGCCTTCGTCGTCGTGTTCTTCATCGGCCGCACCGAGAGCAAGCACCTGACGGAAGTGGCGCCGCGCATGGGCATGAGTTACGACGAGCTGATGGCGATGGGCCCGCGCATCGCGTCGGCCACCGGCGTGACGCTCGGCACCTCGCGCCACGTGGTGTACCTGCTCGCGTGCAGCGGGCTGTCGAGCAAGGCCCGGCTGGAAGACCACGCGATGCAGGCCACCAAGCTCGCCAAGCAGCGCCTGCTGAGCGACCGCGAGGCGGTCTCGGCGGTGCTCGAGGCGCTCGAGGGCGGCAGTGCCGTGGGCACGCGCCTGAAGGCCTGCTGAGCGCGGCGCGTCAGGCCGCGCAGGTCCGGTTCTTCCCGGTGCGCTTGGCGACGTACAGGCCCTGATCGGCGCGCTCGAGCGCGTCCTCGATGCGCTCGCCGGCGCGGTACGCGGTCACGCCGGCCGAGAACGTCACGAACACCTGCTTGTGCTCGTGCATGAACAGGCCGCCGGTCAGCGAGCGTTGCAGCCGGGTCAGGATCAGCTGCGCCTCGTCGACCGCGGTGTCGGGCAGCAGCACGACGAATTCCTCGCCGCCGTAGCGCGCCACCCGATCGGACGGCCGCAGCGTGTCGCGCACCCGCCCGGCGAGCGACTTCAGCGCCTCGTCGCCGACGCCGTGGCCGAGCTCGTCGTTGAGGCGCTTGAAGTTGTCGATGTCGAGCAGGCCGACCGACAGCGCGCTGCCGGTGCGCTCGAGCCGGCTGCGCTCGGCCTCGAAGGCCTGCACCAGACCGCGCCGGTTCGCGACCTGCGTGAGCTGGTCGGTCAAGACCTCGCTCGACAGCCGCTGCATCTCGGACTCGAGCTCGCTGACGCGCTGCGTCAGCCCCTGCGCCTTGCCGTGCTCGGCCTGCAGCCGCGCCTGCGTCTGCTGTACCAGCGACTGCACGCTGCGGCTTTCCTCCACCATTTCGCGCACCGCGCCGGCCAGGCTCTCGAGCGAATCGGCCTTCTCGACCACGTCGGCATAGCGCGCCACGCTGTCGTGGAAGTGGCCGGTCTGCGAGCCGAGCTGGTCGAGCTCGCCGAGCATGCGGTGGATCAGCCCCTTCAGCGCCTCGCGCGCCTGCTCGCGCTCGGTGCGCACGCGCCCCTGGCGCGCGCGCGTGTCGCGCAGCATCTCGCTGACGGCGCGCACCCCGCGGGCGCTCAGGCCCTCGTCGATCGTCGCGCGCATCGCCTCGCACTGGCCGCGCGCCCAGCTGTCGTCCTCGGCCAGGTCGGTCAGACTCTCGCTGAGCTCGGCGCACAGCCGGCCGAGTTGATCGACCAGGTGCTGGCGATGCTGCAGCACCGGCAGCGCGCGCTGGCACAGCGCCTCGAGCTCGTCGATCAGCGCCGGGCCCGGGCCGTCGGCCTCGATGCGCTCGACCAGCACCGCCAGCGCCGCCGCGATCTCGTGCGGTGCGTCGTCGCGCAGCGGCAGCGCACCCTGCACCGCGACGCCGAGCGCCTGGACCGCGCGGTTCCACAAACCGGGCTCCGTCACGCTCACCGCCATCAGCGCGGGCGCCTCGAGCGGCGCCGGCTGCGTCTGCGCCAACGCCGCGGGCTGTGTCAGCAGCGGCTGGAATGTCGACTCGGGCTCCTCGGCCACCGCCCCGCCCGCCGCGGCCTCGCCCTCCCAGCTCGCGACGAGCTGGCCGAGGCGCTGCTGCAGCCGACGCGCGTCGCTGCGGCTGCCGTCGAGCACGCGCTGCAGGCTGTCCTTCTTGCGCGCGGTCGTCCAACCCTTGCTGCCGCGCTCGATGCCGCGCACGACGCGCTCGATCAGGTTCGCGATCGCCGGCCCGTCGGCGATGGGCACCGGCGGCTCGCCGGCCTCCTGGCGCCAGGCGCGGGCGTAGTTCTCCGGGGTCGGCTCGAGCTTGTCGACCGCCAGACGCCGCAGCGTGGCCTTGGCGAGCTGCGCGGCGTCGGTGGCGGCACCGGTCAGCGCAGCGGGGCGGGTCGCTTCCATGGGGAATGGCGGGCGGGCGTGTCGTGCTCCGTCAGACGGCCGGCTTGACGCGCGGGTCGCGCCCTTCGGCCAGGCGCAGCACGTCGGCGATCTCGCTTGCGTCGGCCGTGCCGGCCTTGCCGATCCACGGCGCCTTCTTCGGCAGGATCGTCTGCTGCAGCCAGATCTCGATGTCGTCGGGCGGCTGCGGGCGGCTGAACAGGAAGCCCTGCATCACGCCGCAGCCCAGGCGGTGCAGCACTTCCATCTGGCGCAGGTTCTCGACGCCTTCGGCGATCACGCGCAGGCCGAGCGAACGCGCCAGCGCGATGATCGCGGTGACGACGGCCGAGCTCTGCGGCGTCATCCCCAGGTCGCGCACGAAGCTGCGGTCGATCTTCACCTCGCTGATCGGCAAGGTCGTCAGGTACGCGAGCGATGAAT
>DATMIN010000632.1:0-3295 GCA_035554275.1 Burkholderiaceae bacterium | reverse complement strand
CGCTTCCCGAACGTCTACGGCATCGACATGCCGACCAGCGAGGAGCTGATCGCGCACAACCGTAGCATCGAGGAGATCCGTGCCTACATCGGCGCCGACGCGCTGATCTACCAGGACGTGAACGCGATGAAGCGCGTCGTCGGCGCGCTGAATCCGAAGCTCGACGGCTTCGAGGCCTCGTGCTTCGACGGCCACTACATCACCGGCACCGTCGGCGGTGCCTACTTCACCGAGATGGCCGCGCAGCGCGCCGCGCAGAGCGGGGCCGAAGAGAACGACGACCGCTCGCGCCTGGCGCTGCAGAGCGCCGACGAAACCTCATGACGAACGACAAGAAACACGGCGGCATCCCGCGCGTCGCGCTGCCGGCCGACGCGCGCCGCGACACGCTGGCGGTGCGCGAGGGCCTGCCGCGCAGCGCCTGGGGCGAGAACTCGGAGGCGCTGTTCCTGACCAGCAGCTTCGTGCAGCCCGATGCGGCGAGCGCCGCGGCGCGCTTCGCGAACGAGGAAGAGGCGTTCATCTACTCGCGCTTCACGAACCCGACGGTCGCGATGTTCGAGCGCCGCCTCGCCGCGCTCGAGGGCACGCCATCGTGCATCGCGACGGCGAGCGGCATGAGCGCGATCCTGCTGCTCGGCATGGGCCTGCTGAAGATGGGCGACCACGTGGTCTGCTCGCGCAGCGTGTTCGGCTCGACGATCATGCTGTTCGGCCGCGAGTTCGCGAAGTTCGGCGTCGAGACCACGTTCGTCTCGCAGACCGACGTCGACGAGTGGCGCCGCGCGATCCGCCCGACCACGAAGCTGCTGTTCGCCGAATCGCCGACGAACCCGCTGACCGAGGTGTGCGACATCCGCGCGCTCTCGGCCCTCGCGAAGGACGCCGGTGCCTGGCTCGCCGTCGACAACTGCTTCTGCACGCCGGCGCTGCAGCGCCCGATCGAGTACGGCGCCGATCTTGTGATCCACTCCGGCACCAAGTACCTCGACGGCCAGGGCCGCGTGATCGCCGGCGCGATCTGCACCAGCGACGCGCTCGTCGACGAACGCCTGATGCCGGTGCTGCGCAGCGCCGGCATGGCACTGTCGCCGTTCAACGCATGGGTGGTGCTGAAGGGGCTGGAGACGCTGTCGATCCGGATGCAGGCGCAAAGCGAGCGCGCGCTGCAGCTCGCCGCGTGGCTCGAGACGCAAGACGAGGTCGAGCGCGTGTTCCACCCCGGCCTCGCGTCGCACCCGCAGCACGCGCTCGCGATGGCTCAGCAGGGCGGCTGCGGCGGCGCCGTGGTCTCGTTCATCGTCAAGGGGCAGGCCAGCGGCGGCGCGGCGCAAGCGCGGGCGAACGCGTTCCACGTGATCGACCGCACCCAGGTCTGCTCGATCACCGCGAACCTCGGCGACACCAAGACGACGATCACGCACCCCGGCAGCACCTCGCACGGGCGCCTGACCGAAGAGCAGCGCCAGGCGGCCGGCATCACGCAGGGGATGATCCGCGTCGCCGTCGGGCTCGACGATGTCGAGGACATCAAGGCCGACCTGCGGCGCGGCCTGGCCACGCTCGCCGAGGCTCCGCGCGCATGACGACGGGCAAGGTACGCACGCGGATCGCGCCGTCGCCGACCGGCTTCCTGCACCTCGGCACCGCGCGCACCGCGCTGTACTCGTGGGCCTATGCGCGGCACCACGGCGGCGAGTTCGTGCTGCGCATCGAAGACACCGATGTGGCGCGCTCGACGCAAGACTCGGTCGACCAGATCCTCGCGTCGATGCAGTGGCTCGGCCTCGACTACGACGAAGGCCCGATCTACCAGATGCAGCGGCTCGACCGCTACCGCGCCGTCGTCGCGCAGATGCTCGAGGCCGGCAGCGCGTATCGCTGCTACTGCACACCGGCCGAGCTCGACGCGATGCGCGACGCGCAGCGCGCGCGCGGCGAGAAGACCCACTACGACGGCCGCTGGCGCCCCGAGCCCGGCAAGGTGCTGCCGCCGGTGCCGGCGAGCGTCGCGCCGGTCGTGCGCTTTCGCAACCCGAGCGACGGCGAGGTGAGCTGGGACGATCTGGTCAAGGGCCGCATCACGATCGGCAACCGCGAGATCGACGACCTGATCATCCTGCGGCCCGCGACCGAGGGCGTGGCCGACGGGCTGGGCGTGCCGACCTACAACTTCGCCGTCGTCGTCGACGACTGGGACATGGCGATCACGCACGTGTTTCGCGGCGACGAGCACGTCAACAACACGCCGTGGCAGATCAACCTGTTCCGTGCGCTCGGCGCGCCGCAACCCTTGTTCGGCCACGTGCCGGTGATCCTCGGCGACGACGGGCAGAAGCTGTCGAAGCGGCGCGGCGCCGTCAGCGTCACCGCGTACGAGGAGGCCGGCTACCTGCCCGAGGCGATGCTGAACTACCTGGCGCGGCTCGGCTGGAGCCACGGCGACGAAGAGCTGTTCAGCCGCGAGCAGCTGGTGCAATGGTTCGATGGCTCGCACCTGTCGAAGAGCCCGGCGCAGTGGGACGCGGCCAAGCTCGCGTGGGTCAACGCGCATTACCTGAAGCACACCGACGACGCCGCGCTGGCCGCGCTCGTGCAACCGCAGCTGCGGCGCCTCGGTGTCGAGGCCGCGGCCGGTGCGCTGCTCGAGCGCCGCTGCGCGCTCTTCAAGGACCGCTGCGCGACGACCGTCGAGCTGGCGCAGTGGCTGGCGATGTACGACGCGCCGGTGCAGCCGTCGCCCGAAGAACGTGCCGCGCATGTGACCGGGGCGGTCGTGCCGGCGCTCGTGACGCTGCGCGAGAAGCTCTCGACGGCGGAATGGAGCAAGCCCGCGATCGCCGCGGCGATCAAGGAAACGCTCGGCGCGCACGGCCTGAAGATGGCGGTTTTCGCGCCGGCGGTGCGGGTGCTGGTGTGCGGCCGGGCGCAGACGCCGTCGCTCGACGCGGTGCTCGAACTGTTCGATCGCGATACGGTGCTCGCACGCCTGAAGGAGGCCTGAAAAAGCTGGCTATAATCACAAGCTCGCTTGATGGTGCGATGGCTAAGACCGGTTCCAGGAAATCGAGCGCAGGCTTACTGCGCCACGAGGCCGACAACGGGGGTATAGCTCAGCTGGGAGAGCGCTTGCATGGCATGCAAGAGGTCAGCGGTTCGATCCCGCTTACCTCCACCACCGCCAGTTCTGTTGTTCGTAGTCCCCATCGTCTAGAGGCCTAGGACACCGCCCTTTCACGGCGATAACCGGGGTTCGAATCCCCGTGGGGACGCCAATGCAGAAGAGCGCCCACCC